>SLRP01000022.1 GCA_007130845.1 Kiritimatiellia bacterium
AGATCATGGGCTCGAACGGCTCTTCGTCGATGGCCAGCGTCTGCGCCGGAACCATGGCGTTGATGGATGCCGGGGTGCCCCTGGCGCGTCCCGTGGCCGGGATTTCCATCGGCCCCTTCAGCGAAGGCGACCGGGGCGTGCTCGTTACCGATATTCTCGGGACCGAGGACCATTGCGGCGACATGGACTTCAAGGTCGCCGGGACGCGGAACGGCGTAACCGGCTTCCAAGTGGACCTCAAGATCCAGGGGCTGAACTGGGACTTCGTCGAGGGCGCGTTCGAGAAAGCCAAACTGGCTCGACTGAAAATCCTGGAACATATGCGCAGTGTGATAGCTGAAGCACGGGATGACATATCGCAGCATGCCCCCCGCATTATGAAACTCACAATTCCGGCCGACAAGATCGGCGCGCTGATCGGGCCGGGCGGCAAGAACATCCGGCGTATAACCGACAGCCTGAATGTTCAGATCGATATCGACGATGACGGCTCAGTGCAGATATTCAGCAACAGCGCAGAATCCATGGAAGCTGCCGTCAAAGAGGTGGAATCTCTGACCGCCCAGGCTGAAGAAGGCAAGATATACAAGGGCCGCGTAACCGGGGTAAAGGATTTTGGTGCATTCGTTGAAATTCTTCCCGGTATGGAAGGCCTGGTGCATATAAGTGAAATGGCGGACTTTCGTGTCAGATCCGTGGATGACATATGCAAGATAGGCGATGAAATGGTTGTCAAGTGCCTGGCTGTGGATGAAAACACAGGGAAAATAAGGCTAAGCCGCCGCGCCGCAATGGAGGAACAGGGCGAAGAAAGCCGCAGCTGATCCGGATATGTAACTACGCCTCCTCCACGGTCTGACCGCGGAGGGGGCGTTTTTCTTTTTCATGTTTGTGCTCTATTATCGATGCTCGCATGCGTACACGAAAAACCCGCCACTAACGTGTCATTTTCTTCAACCGCCGCTTGCCTATGCCGGGAAAGATAACTTATAGTCTGCCTCCATTATGGCAGGAAATAATACATCAAAAGAAATGATTAAGGATCTAAGGCAGAGAGCGAAAAAAATCCTGTCAGTCCTGGAAAAGGAATATCCGTATGCGCACTGCGAGCTGGATTTCAGCAATCCTCTTCAACTCGCCGTAGCCGCCATTCTGTCCGCCCAGTGCACCGACAAACGGGTAAACATGGTTACGCCGGCCCTATTCAAGAAATACCGGACCGCCTCGGACTGGGCCGACACCCCGCAGGAAGTCCTGGAAAACGAAATCCGGTCCACGGGGTTTTATCGAAACAAGGCCCGCAGCATCCGCGCATTATGCAGTGAACTGGATGAACGGTTTAACGGAGAAGTTCCGGATGATTTTGACGAACTAGTGAAACTTCCTGGGATCGGAAGGAAAACCGCTAATGTGCTGATGGTCACCGTTTTCAACAAACCCGGAATAGTAGTTGATACTCATGTTACTCGTGTTTCGCGAAGACTCGCGCTTACCAAACACAGCGATCCGGTAAAAATTGAATTTGCGATTCAGGAACTGTATCCTGAAAAGAAATGGGGACGGGTATCCCACGTAATGGTATTTCACGGGCGTTACTGCTGTACTGCCAGGAAACCGGAGTGCAATCGCTGCCCGGTAAGGCGTTGGTGCCCGTCAGCGGATAAATTTTGATAATGGGCTTTATTTAAAGGGGAATCAGGCATAACGTATGCCGTCTATTTTAGAGCCAAACCAATTATCCGGCCAGCTTAGCTCAGTTGGTAGAGCAGCTGATTTGTAATCAGCAGGTCGTCGGTTCGAGTCCGACAGCTGGCTCCATGATTTACAAGGAGTTATGAAAGCTCCGATGCACGTTAATAGTTGATGTGCCGCATTTGTGCCGCTACCTTATACCGTCAAGGTGTGGCGGGGGGCGAAGCGGAGTTGCCGCCACCGACTGGTTGGCCGTTATATTCAGGCTCACGCAGAGACGCCAGGATTTCCTTCCGGAAACCCGTTTACGACCCGCTTGTTTCCTTCATATTCAATCGGATCCGAAACCTGGCGTCCCGCGACTCTCCAATTCTCCGGCCAATACCACTTCGTAAACTGACTCCAGCAAACCCGGACAAACAGGGAGATAGAAATAGCCATAGAAACCACCACTATTTCTGTGTCCCTATACTACAACCACCCGTGCAAGTGTTACCTATGTCCTGACCGCGCCCCACTATTTCTGTGTCCTTATACCACATACTCTTCCTCTCCGTTTGCTGCGGATGATATCTGCGTTAGACCCTTGGTCTTGACTTGAGGGTTGGTTCCGGTCACGCTCTTTCCATGCGCTCATTCCTTTTTCATCCTGCACAGGGGGAGTCATGAAGTATTCATACGGCATTAAACAAACCCTTTTCCATGGGCTGGTCTTAAGCCTTCTTTTGTGTATTCCGCTGTGGGGGGCGGAAGATTCCGAGGGGGCGCCGAGTTTCTGGAGGGTCGAGGGTGCGAACAACACCGTGTGGTTGTTCGGCACTGTTCATTTCCTCACGGAAAAGCACTATCCGTTGGCGGATAAGGTGGAGAAGGCCTTTCGCTCGTCACCTTCGCTGGTTGTTGAAATAAATATAGCCCTAGTGGATGAGGAGCAACTCCAGGCGACAATGATGGCCCACATCGGCATGTTGCCCGGGGGCCGGAATCTGGAAGCGTTGCTTGGGGAGGAGCGCTACGCCCGGGCTAGGGAATTGGCGGCGGAACGGGAACATGCTCTGGACCAAATGAAAATGCTTCCCCCCTGGATGGTGGCCTTTGTTCTGACGGCGTTTGAATTGGAGCGTTTGGGCTACAGCGCCGAGCACGGCGTGGATGCTTATTTCTTGAATCGGGCGAAGGCCGAGGACAAACGCATCGTGGAGCTGGAAACCCTGGAGTTCCAGATGAGCCTCTTTGCCGAGCTGGACGAGGAGATGCAAGCGGCCTATCTGATGCAGACTTTGGAGGAGCTCGCTTCAATGGAGGAGCAGATTGAAATGCTGATCGGCGCCTGGGAGGAGGGGAGTTTGGATGATCTGGAAGAGACACTGCTGAAATACTTCGAGGAGTATCCGGGACTTTACAAGAGCATCGTTACGGAGCGGAACCATGACTGGAATCAGAAGTTGATTGAAATCCTGGAGGAAAGCGACCAGGACCACTTCGTGGCGGTAGGGGCGCTTCACATGGTTGGGGAGAAAGGGCTGAACCAGTTGCTTCGCCGGGCGGGGTATACGGTTCAACAGCAATAACCCTGCGGCCGCCCGGGAGCATTTGTGAAAAAGACCCGTATACCCAATGAACAGGATTCAATGCGCATCAAAGGATATTCAGACACGCATGCGGATTCCCACAAGTGATGCGGATAATTGTTGCGCAGGCACAAATTATCCGCATGATCTCATATGTGCTTCATCAACAACAGGACTCGAAATCTCGCGATGAACCTGAATCAATCTACTGCTTCAATATTCATCCCGGATGATGTGCCGGAATCAGAGGCCATCTCACGTACGACGCATCTCGGAATCGGCGCGCATCATGACGACCTAGAGTTCATGGCCCTGCACGGCATCATATCGTGCTTTGGAAGAGACGATCGTTGGTTCGGAGGGATAACATGTGCGGACGGAGCAGGAGGGATACGATCAGGACGGTATTCAACATTCACGAATGAAGAGATGATAATTCTGCGCCGCGAAGAACAAATCAACGCCGCACGGATCGGTGAATACGGCTTCATGGCTCAACTGGCTTACCCAAGCGCCGAAATCAGACAATCCCCGCGCAAAAACCTGGTAGAAGACCTCTCTGCCATAATGCTGACAGCCCGCCCGGAATGCGTATATACGCATAATCCAGCAGACCGACATGACACGCACATTGCGGCCGCTGTTGCCGTCATTGAAGCGATAAGAAGCATGCCCCCGGAAACCCGGCCTTCACGAGTTCTGGGATGTGAAGTATGGAGAGGTCTGGACTGGATGATTGATGAAGACAAGACAACGCTGGATGTAAGCGGGCACGACAAACTTGCTGAAACGTTGATCAAGCAGTTTGCCTCGCAGATTGAGGGAGGCAAGAATTATGACCTCGCCGTTGACGGGCGCCGGAGGGCAAATGCCACCTTTTCTTCGCCGTATTCACCGGATTCCGCGGAAAAGGCATGGTTTGCCATGGATCTTACACCTCTGGCTGAAAATGATGAGTTGGATCCCGTGCAATTCACCCTGGATCATGTCGATCGATTCAGAGATGACGTGGAAACGAGGCTGAGAAAAGCCGTCGACAAGCGCTAGCAGAAAGTTGTTTTCTGCCGCCCGACTTGTCTGTACCTTCCTTAGATCAAATATGAAGGCAATTCACCAGTTCGTGGCAGGATTCAGCAACGGCGACGCCATAAGCAACGAGGCGGCCGTCATGCGCGGCATTTTTCGTTCCTGGGGGTATGAATCCCGCATCTATTCGGAACCTCGCAGAATCCTTCCCGAATTGCGGAAAGAAGCGCATGACATCAACCGGTATCGACAGAGCGCCGGACCGGACGACGTCCTTCTGTTGCACCTGTCAATAGGCTCAATAGTAAATGATATTTTCGCAGAGCTGCCGGGCCGAAAGGTCATATTATACCATAACGTCACGCCGCCGGAATATTTCAGGGGTATTCAGGAAGAGATAGCAGCCAATCTTGCAAGAGGCCGCGAACAAATAAAGGCATTGGCCGAAACCGCCGAGGTGGTGCTGGCGGACAGCCGCTTCAATGCCAAGGAACTGGAGTCGATGGGATACGGCAAGGTCAGCGTGCTTCCCCTTGTTCTTGACCTTGACAGGGTTAGAGACCGTCCCAGTCGGCGAGTGACTCGTGAATACTGCGACGGGCTCATAAACATCCTCTTCGTTGGCCGTTGCGTTCCCAATAAGCGCATCGAGGATGCATTGTGCGCATTTCATTATTTCCAGCGGTATGTTGAGCCGGGATCCCGGTTCATACACGTTGGGTCATATGCCGGCATGGAGCAATACCATGCATACCTGTTGACCCAGGCCCGTGAACTTCAGCTCGAGAACGTGGTGTTCACGGGATCGGTACGACAAGATGAACTGAATGCTTTTTACCGTTCGGCGCATGTATTCTTATGCATGAGCGAACATGAAGGCTTCTGTATTCCGGTTATCGAAAGCATGGCGCTCGATGTCCCTGTGCTTGCCTATGATGCCGCAGCCATCCCTGAAACCATGAACGGCGCAGGAGTGCTGTTCTCAGAAAAGAGATTTGACCTGATCTCTGAGATGATGGGCAACCTGTCCAGAACCTGCGACCTCAGAAAATCCGTCCTTGAAGGCCAGAGCGAACGCATTGCCCGCTACGAGGACAGGGATCCTTCGGAAGAATTGAGGGAGTTGCTCTCCCCGCTGCTTGCATGATCGTCAAGAATCTCAATGACTCGATCCGCAACCTGGTTCTGAGTCATGTTTGTGGTGTCTATCCGCCATGGAATGGCGTCGTACAGATGCCGTCTCTTGTTCAGCAGTTCGGTGACAGCTCCGGCCTTGTCGTCATTTTCCAGCAGGGGTCGATGCGTATCCCCGGATACCCGTTTCAGGATGGTTTCCGGATCGGCATGCAGGCAAACAACTATTCCGGTCCGGCTGAAATCACTGATATTTTCCGGATCCAGCACGACACCTCCGCCCGGCGCTATCACCTGCTCCTGTCTGCGGCTGAGGTCCTGCACAAGCTCGCGCTCCATTTTCCGGAAACATTCTTCCCCGTCATCCGAGAAAATATCCGATATCCTCTTGCCTGCGCGTTCTTCAATAACCTCATCCATGTCTATGAACGGTCGTTTCAGCCGATCAGCCACCATTCTGCCGACCGTGCTCTTTCCCGTCCCCATGAAACCTACCAGAATAATATTGAGGCTTTTCATCGGCTACCTCCTTGAATCAAAATCGGTTCACGACTACGGCGATGACTACGGTAAACGGTTTGGATTCCTTAATCGTAATCCGTGGTCGTCGGCGTAATCGTCAACCGATCCTTACGGCTTTCATCCCTTTCTGGCTTTCTCCCCCGCCTTTCCTTGTATTTTTTCTCTACGACTACGGTAAACGGTTTGGATTCCTTAATCGTAATCCGTAATCGTCGGCGTAATCGTCAACCGATCCTTACGGCTTTCATCCCTTTCTGACTTTCTCCTCCGCCTTTCCTTGTATTTTCTCACTATTTCGCTCTACGACTACGGCGACGACTACGGTAAACGATTTGGATTTCTTAAT
>SLRP01000169.1 GCA_007130845.1 Kiritimatiellia bacterium
CCCCGCCTTTCCTTAGTGTTTTCTCTCCGCTCTACGACTACGGCGACGACTACGGTAAACGATTTGGATTTCTTAATCGTAATCCGTAATCGTCGGCGTGGTCGTCAACCGATCCTTACGGTTTGTTTCCTGCTTGGTCTCGTTGCTGGCACATAATGCATGGAGCATCGAGATGACCCTGGACTGCATGGCCTTACCCTCGGAAACTCGGAATGCCGAGATCGCCTTCCTGGCAACCGATAAGTCGAGCAGCAATAGAGTTTGGCAGGCGTGATTCCTGGCCATATTCATGAACCGATTCTGATCGGCAATACTTGCCCTGCCATGTCCTTCGGCAATATTCAGCACGGTGCCAGTGGTGCTTGTGTCGAGTTTTCGACTAACTCTTGCCTTCGGATCGATATCTTCCTGCAGTTCGTGTGTCCATCGTACCCCGTCGAGGGCAACCTGATACAAATCCAGCGTTGCAAACGGGAACCGGTCGATGCCGTAGGCCTCAGTTCTCTCCCGTAAACGGTTGTTCCCAACACGTTTCAGCCCCAGCAGCATCCCCCGTACTCGCCAAAGCTTGTCCAAAGCATCCGTATACGCATCCGATTGAAGCACTTGCCGGGCTCTGCACACATCCAACGAAGCAGCGCATTCATGAGTGGAGGCAATCGAGACGTCCAGGTATGACGCCCGCTGCGGCGACCCAGAGGGCAACCTGTTCGCATGCATGAAATTGATCCCGATGCTCTCTATGGCTCTGTCCAGGTGGTCAAGCGCCACGATCGGCACCCCTGCGCGAGAGACGATGTCTCCACACAAACTTGCGGCGGCTAGATACACTTTATAGATATCAAGTCGCTCGTGAGACAATTCTGCCTGCATGTTGCAATTCCTCTCTGCCTGATCCGCCACACACTACGACTACGGTAAACGGTTGGGATTTCTTAGTCGTTATCCGTAATCGTCGGCGTGGTCGTCAACCGATCCTTACAGACTTTCATCCCTTTCTGGCTTTCTCCCCCGCCTTTCCTTGTATTTTCTTTCTACGACTACGGTAAACGGTTGGGATTTCTTAATCGTAATCCGTAATCGTCGGCGTAATCGTCAACCGCTCCTTACGGCTTTCATCCCTTTCTGACTTTCTCCCCCGCCTTTCCTTGTATTTTCTCTCTACGACTACGGTAAACGGTTTGGATTTCTTAATCGTAATCCGTAATCGTCGGCGTAATCGTCAACCGCTCCTTACGGCTTTCATCCCTTTTCATAAGATTTTTGACAGAAGCTCAAAACATCTCAGGGCCGGCCATCCATGCAATATAGGCATCCCACCAGACAGCGCCCCACAGTATCCATAGCACGGCTGCCAGTGCAAGGTAGGGGCCGTATGGAATCCGGCTTTGCCATTCCTTTCGTTTCATTGCGATAAAGGACAAACCCACCGCTGATCCCAGAAGAGATGAAATCATCACGGTGAACAGCACGCCCTGCCATCCAAGAAAAGCCCCTATCGCCCCGAGCAGTTTGACGTCTCCAAGCCCCATGGCATCCTTCCGGAAAATCCACGATCCCAGAACCCCTACAAGCCACAATGATCCAGCGCCTACTACCATGCCGATAAGCGACTCCTTAACGGAATCCATTACCCGGACGGCGTCGTGCAGTTCCGGGAACATAGCGCTCGATATCACACCTGCGAGAATGCCGCCCAGACTTACCCGGTCCGGAATTATCATGTGTTCAAAGTCCACAAATGTGGCCAGGATCAACCCTGAAACAACAACGAGAAAAATCGGTGTCAATACGGTCCAACCATACTGTATCCATACCAGATAAAACAGAACAGCGGTCAACAACTCCACAAGCACATAACGAACGGAAATGCGCGCACCGCAGTTACGGCATTTGCCGCGCAGCGCGAAAAAGCTTATCAGGGGTATATTGTCGTACCAGGGGATGTCGCGCCTGCACTCCGGACAACGGGATCGCGGTTTTATGACCGATTCAGATCGGGGGATACGGTGAATGCAAACATTCAGGAAGCTTCCAATGCAGGCTCCGACCATAAAAACAAGGACACCTGCAAAAAGTTGTATGTCGGGATCAAGCTCGTTCACTTCTTGTATACCGCCTTTTTTAGAGCCTCACGCATGACATCCATAGGGGCTTCAATTCCGGTCCATATTGTAAACGCCCTGGCCCCCTGATGGAGCAGCATGCCCAACCCGTTGGCCGTACTCGCACCGCCTTCGGATGCCGCAGCCATGAAGGTTGTCGTCGGATACATATAGATAAGGTCTAGCACCCACTGACCCTCCCGGAACGCTTCCGGCCCCAGTAAGGAAGGATCATCCGGCTTCATACCTATTGGAGTGGCCTGCACCACTATGTCTGCCGAACGCGAAGCGTCCGCAAGCCCGGCCTTGTCCGAAACAACCGAAACATCCACCAGCGGGTTCAGTTCCTCGATCTCAGAGCAAACCCTGCGCGACCGCTCCTCATCGAGATCCGCAAGCGTGATTCCGGAAGCGGAATTCTGGGCGGAAACAAGAGCAACCGCCCGTCCAGCCCCTCCCGTCCCCAGCACGAAAACGGTTCGTCCGTCCAACGACCCGCCGAAGGATTCTTCAAGTGCTTTCAAAAAACCGTATCCGTCGGTATTATAACCAGCCATTCCATCTTCACTGAACGCAACAGTATTCACAGCGCCCATAAGTTGAGCCATTTCGTCAAGATCAGTGAATTCCCTGAAGGCTGTCTCCTTGTGAGGAACAGTGAGGTTGACACCGACAAACCCCATGTGTTTCATGGCGTTCAACACCTCCATCAGCCTGTCGGGATGCACATCAAAAGCCATATAACACGCGTCCATGCCCATGGACTCAAAGGCGGCATTATGCATTACAGGCGAAAGGGAATGACCTATGGGATGGCCAAGAACAGCGAAATGTTCAGTCTTGCTTCCGGGTTTGATCATTTCCTTGCCTTCACCTTGCGCCTTCGGGGTTTTTCATGCGGAGTTTCTTCCTGCTCCTTTTCCTTCTGCTCGGCCATGAAACGATTTACACAATTCAGGTAAGCCTTCGCGCTGGCCTCGACAATATCAGTGCTGGAGGCCTTTCCAGACACCATGTGACCGCCGTTGAACTCCACC
The DNA here is from genome assembly GCA_007130845.1 of Kiritimatiellia bacterium. Classification (GTDB taxonomy): domain Bacteria; phylum Verrucomicrobiota; class Kiritimatiellia; order SLAD01; family SLAD01; genus SLRP01. The sequence goes on from SLRP01000169.1 coordinate 3,143, forward strand.
CTCATGCTTACCTCTCCCATGGCGTCCTTGTCCTTTGTTATGGCCTGCAGGCTGTAATCCATAAGGCGGCCCTGCACACCCGCTATGCGATCGATTGTCTTCAGGGCGGCATCCACCGGCCCGTCGCCGCAGGCCGCGTCCTGAATCGACTCATTCAGCCGCTTCAAACGCACGGTCGCTGTGGGCACAGTTCCGGTTCCGGCGGAAACGTGCAGATAATCCAACGTAAACACCGCCGGCACATCCCGCATCAATTCCTGTACTATGGCTACAACATCGTCATCATAGACGTTCTTCTTCTTATCCGAAAGCTCTATGAAAATCTTGTACGCCTCCTCCAATTCCTTCTGCGTAAGCTTAAATCCCAGTTTCTGCAAATTATGTGAAAATGCATGCCTTCCGGAATGCTTTCCAAGCACAAGCTCCGTTCCGGTAATGCCGATGTCTTCCGGCCGCATGATCTCATAGGTTGAGCGTTCCTTCAGCATCCCGTCCTGATGTATACCCGCCTCGTGCGCAAAGGCGTTGGCTCCTACTATCGCCTTGTTCCGCTGCACGACCAGGCCTGTCAATTGACTTACCAGGCGGCTGGTACGATACAGTTCCGGCGTATTCACACCGGTCCATTCATCATAAATATCCGGACGGGTACGCATGGCCATGACCACTTCTTCAAGCGAGCAGTTTCCCGCGCGCTCGCCAATACCGTTTATAGTACACTCCACTCCGCGCGCTCCGTTCTTGACGGCTGCCAGTGAATTCGCCACGGCAAGACCGAGATCGTTGTGGCAATGAACATGAACGGTTACTTTCGGCAGTTCCGGCACATTATCGAACAGGTAGGCAATCAGCGCGCCGAATTCGTCCGGGGTCGCATAACCCACAGTGTCTGGTATGTTGACCGTTGTCGCCCCCTCATCGATCACAGCCTTGCAAACATCGGCCAGGAAATCCGGCTCCGTTCGCGAGGCGTCTTCAGGGCTGAACTGAACATCCTCGACGAGCTTTCTGGCCTGCTTTACGGCCCTGACGGACTGCCTGATTATTTCCTCCTTGGCCTTCTTAAGCTTGTACTGCCGGTGAATGGAGGATGTTGCGAGGAAAACGTGTATTCTCCCCCTTTTCCCGGCCGGGGCAACTGCTTCATGGCAGACCTCGATATCCCTGGGAATACACCTGGCAAGCCCGGCGATGCGCGGCCCCTTGATCTGCTCAGCGATCATTTTTACACTTTCAAAATCACCGGGAGATGCAACTGGGAAACCCGCTTCAATTATGTCCACCTTCAGCCTGGCTAGTTGCCTGCCAACCTCCAGCTTCTCACGCAGCCCCATGCTGGCGCCGGGACATTGTTCTCCATCCCTCAATGTCGTATCAAAAATAATTACCTTGTTTTCAGCTTTCTGCTTCATGGCATCATCCTGTTTGGTTATTTATGGGCTAATGGGCGAATAAATCACAACAATAAAAAACCCCTCCGCGCTGCTGCGTGGTGGGGTCTCTTATTCTCAAAGCTGATGAAAAAGACTAAAGCCGGTTACCGACAACCACCGCCGCATGCGCCGCGCACAGCAAACGCAACCCGAGCTCCCATAGGAGAAGCAGCCCCGGCAATACAAATACAGCGATGGTCCATTCATTAATCATTTGAGAAATATAACTTTACCGGACATAATTTGTCAACTGCACCATGGGATCAAGGGACCGATCACCTCAAGAGTGCCCCAGATTCCCGGATTTCAGCGCAATCAAGAAGCACAACAAATTCATAAAGATAATTTGCCGTATGAACATGCCGGGCATATTATGGCCTTATATGTTTCATACAGGCATGGACGTATTGCTTGAACGGCACGCGCACAAGCTGAAGGGTCGCCGGGTGGCTCTGCTGGCCCATCCCGCAAGCATAAACAGTATGAGCGTTCACTCGGCAATTTTGCTGTCAGATCATCCCGATGTTAATTTAAAGTGTCTGTTCGGACCTGAACACGGTTTCTACGGTTTTCGCGGGGCCGGAGAATCCGTCACGAATGAAGTACACCCGTCCTGGCATATACCCATATACTCTCTGTACGGTGATACCTGCCGCCCCACCCCTGAAATTCTAGAGGGTTTGGATATGATCATCACTGATCTTCAGGATATCGGGGTGCGTTGCTACACATACGGGTCCACCCTGCGCTATCTTCTGGAGGCTGCGGAAAAGGCAGGCATATCCGTAATGGTCACAGACCGGCCTATTCCATTCCCTGACACAATCGACGGTCCGGCCCTCAACTCCTTATTTGAAAGTTTCGTGGGCTGCCTTCCCGCTCCAATGGTATATGGGATGACGCCGGGCGAAACCGCGCTGTGGCTTGTCAACAAGCTGGATCTCAGCCTGGATCTTGAAGTCATTCCCATGAAGGGCTATCACAGAGAGCCTGTCCGCAAGGCGGTTTGGCCGGAATGGGTTCCTCCGTCTCCAGCCATTCGAAGCTGGGAATCAGCATGGTGCTATCCCGCCACTGTGTTTGCCGAGGCTCTGCCAGTGCTTGATTGCCTGAGAAAAACCCCGCAAGCATTTCGGATGCTGACTGCGCCAGGAGTTGATGGACGTGAACTGAGCGCGGCCATGAGTGACCTGGAATTGTCCGGAGTCTATTTCGAGCCTTGTCGCGATGGACAGAGACCCGACAGAGAGGGAATACATATTCATGTATCCAACCCTTCGGTATTCAAACCGGTGCTAACAGGTATAAGTATCCTGAGCGTCATTTCAAATCTGTACGGAGACGACTTTCTCTGGCGCCACCGCGGAACACGTGAAGAGTTTTTCGATCAGCTTAGCGGAACCGACAGGGTGCGCACCGCTCTGCGCTCTGATACTCCTGCGGACGACATAGCAGCCGAGTGGAAGTCTGATCATGAAACATACCTGGATTCCCGTAAGGACGCATTGCTTTATGAGCCGACGTGATATATCACATTACGCATACCCATGATAAACAAGGGGATATGCTTATATGGGTTCTGCTGCTTGACTCTTCAGTCAGAACTATTAGTCTGTGAAGGTGATTATTTCCCGTCACCGGGCGTTTAGCTCAGCTGGTTAGAGCGCTTGCCTCACATGCAAGAGGTCACTGGTTCGAGTCCAGTAACGCCCAC
>SLRP01000114.1 GCA_007130845.1 Kiritimatiellia bacterium
TATTACCCTTGGTCGTCCTTGCAGGCATAATTACACTCCTTTGATGGTGGTTCATTAAAAGAGTGTCGCCTGCAGGCGACCTTACTCAAGAAAACTCGCTCAGCCTATGGGATGGCACTGATCCTAGGTTGTATTCTGAAATATTCAAACGATATGAAATAAGGCTATATACAGTTAAAGATGATGGTTTCCGGAAAATATTATATTTTCAAATCCATGCGCATATTTTTCAAGTTGCTGTTTGGACTGGCTGTATTTGTTGCCCTTGTATTTTTGGCATTGCAGACGCCCTGGGGAAAGAGAATCGCAGCCGATGGAGTTGGGCGGTTACTAAGCAATCAATTGGATTTACATGTGAGTGTGGACGGCCTTGAGGGATTCATCCCTTTTGAAACCGCTGTAGCCGGTATTTCAGTGCGGGATGATGGGCGTGACCTGCTTTCTATTAAAGATCTGCGCTGGCGCTGGATAGTCAGCTCGTTGTTCAGAGGAACTTTAGATCTTGAGCATGTTACCGCACAAAATGCCACCCTGTTCCAGGCGCTGTCCGACCGGGATGGAAATGGCGCAAGGGAATGGGACCCTGAAAACCTGCTTAAAATCATGAGGGTCAATCTTGGCAGGGTGGAGATTTACGAACTTGTATTGGAAGAGGGGCTTGTCCCGGCTAAACCGGTGTTTTCTGTTTCAGGGTCGTTTAAGACAGTGGGCGGGCATACTGGTATTATGAAGTTGAGCGCGCCTTTGAAAATCTGGAACGGGGTTGTGCTGGATGGCGGTGAATTTGCATCAGGTTTGGAATTTGATTTGGAAATAGGCATTTCTGAAGACGATGTTGCCAGGGCGCAATTGACCGGTTTGATAAAGGGATCGGATATTCTACTGCCGGACTGGAAAGAGGTTCTGGGGCATCGAGTCGAGTGGACTGCTCAATCTCTCTATTCTCCGGGTAAGGAGTTGTCGTTTAACTCCGATATACGTGGCGGGGGTTTTTACGCAGAGGCCTCAGCATCCATCGATCTCTCTGTAAACGACCTGCATGCCTCCGTGCTTGTGGATGTTCCCGATCTCTCAACTCTTGATTCCATGGTGGAACGCGAAATCGATGGAGACGCATCCTTGGATATCCGGGCTTCCGGCCCTATCGGTCATCCCCATGTGGAAGCGCTTTTATCGTCCAATGATTTCAGATATGACGCGTGGCGTTTCGCCGACACTGAAGCCGAGTTGGTAACTTCCGGATTGGTGAAACCTATGTCCGGACAGTTGAGCATGCGTACAATGGTCAGGGAGAAGTTGGTGCAGGGAAGTTCGGAAATTGCGTGGGAAAATGGACAGGTTTCGTTGGCAGGAATATCGGTTGAAGGTCTTATATCGAAACTGCAGGGAGAGTTATCCTTTTATCCTGCCGAAGGCACATTGGAGGGTGAACTCGAGTTGAGTTCTGAAGACATTTCGGAGTTGGGCTCTCTGGCAGGTATCGAACTGAGTGGAGGGATTGTAATTGCGATAAATATGGACAGGGTCGGCGGCATGCAGGATTTTTCGTTTGAAGGTCATATCAAGGATATACGCCATACACATGGCGGCTTGGAATACGCGGTCATTGCCGCTCATGTGGAGAACCTTGGCGGAGATACCCGCGGTGCAGCCGAACTTTTAATTAGCGAGTTGAGTGTTGGGGAATTGGTTTTTGCGAATGCGGAAGCGGAGTTGCGGGGAGATCTTAATGTTATCCGGTATGAGATAGAGGCGCAGGGTCGTCTGGAGGAGGATGTGGAATTTTATGCCGACGGCGATGTAGGTTATGGCGAAGCACTTGAATATGTTCATATCGAGAAATTTAATGCCATGTACGGATCGCATCCGGTTAATCTGCTCAGTCCGGCTACATTTCGCGCCATGGATGAAGGATACGCAGTGGAACATGTGGATATAAGAATTGGGCCGGGGTTTCTTGTCGCATCCGGACGGATTTCTCCGGAGTGGATGGATGTTTCGCTGAGCGTGACGAGGTTTCCCATGAGAGCCATGGGATTGGCGGGAGTACTTGACGAAGAGGCGGAAGTGGAAGGGGAAATTCACCTTACCGGCCGTCCGGACAATCCGGAGGGAAGGCTTTCCATTGTCTTTTCCGGAATCCAGCCCAGGCACATTGAATATTGGGATGCGCCGCCGGCTGTTCTGGAAGTTGAGGGGATACTCAATGACCGGCATTTATCCATGGAAGTCACATTGGAGAAACTGTCTGAATTGCCGGCTAATTTCTTCCTGGCATTTCCTGTAGAGCTTTCCTTTCATCCACCGGCATTTTCCTGGTCTCCTGATGGAGATATGGAAGGACGTTTATCAGTTGACGCCGATCTAGGGCGTCTTGCCCGCTTGTTCCTTCTTGATCTTCATTACATCCGCGGGGATCTGTCGGCCCGTTACGACATATCTGGAACCATCAGTGATCCGGCTGTGAGCGGCCTTATGACGATTAAAAACGGCGCGTATGATAACGACCGCACAGGGACTGTTTTACGCGATATAGAGATCGCCATTATAGCGGATGACGGCCATTTAAGGATCGAACATGCTGCCGCCACGGATGGAAGCCGTGGACGACTTGACGTGAATGGACGACTAAGGCTCAGTCTGGAAGAAAGGTTTCCATTCAAGCTTGAAGGTAGATTGAACAGGCTGCATGTGGTTAACCAGGATTTCATGGACGCATCCGCCAGCGGTTCTCTAATATATGAAGGTACCGCATACGAAAGCCTGTTGAGTGGAGAACTGGTATTCGCTCCCGTGGAAGTAACAGTCCCGGAGCGGATACCTCCCGGGGTTGCGGATCTTGATATTGTTGAGATTCACGACGAAGACGAGAAACCGGAAGCGCCTGTCGAACCACGCCCCAGGGCGCACGCCATGAATATCGACCTGACTTTACGGCTGCCAGACCGGGGTTTCCTTCGCGGGCGCGGGCTTGATTCTGAATGGAGCGGGCAGGTTGATATACGCGGTTCTGCGGATGAACCGGATATCCGAGGCGAGCTTTCCGTGGTAAGGGGCAGGTTCAACTTCTTCGGCAGAAGACTTCAGATAACAAGGGGGATAGTGACTTTTGGCGGGGAGATTCCGCCTGCTCCGTATCTGGATGTATCTGCAGAAACCCGTGTACGCGGTGTTACAGGAATACTGCGGATGTCGGGCGTTGTTACAGCGCCAGATATCACTCTGGATTCGATTCCTCCAATGCCGGATGATGAGATACTTGCAAGGCTGCTGTTTGGACGCGACGCGTCGCGTATTACTCCCTGGCAGGCCCTTGTAATGGCGCAGGCGGTTAATTCAATGCGAAGAGAAGGAACGACATTTGATTTCATGGGAAGGACGCGACGCATACTCGGCGTTGATCAATTTGAAGTCAGACAGCCGGAGGAAGAGGAGGGCGCCACCACTGTCAGCGTCGGGAAATATGTCCGTGACGGGGTGTATGTGGAACTTGAGAGGGGCGCTGATGTTGACACAGGACTGGCAAGGGTGGAGATAGAGTTGTTTCCCACAATAACCCTGGAAACCATGGTAGGAGCCGATGCCGAAGGCGGCCTTGGGATAAACTGGGGCTGGGATTATTGATTTGGGCGTTTCAAAAGATTTGAAAATACAGGTTCTTCGAATGTCATAGAGCAGTAAAGATGCCTTGACGCAGCAAATGTCATGCTCTAGGGAATAGTGTCAAACAGGAATTAATTTCAGCCCGTAAGGAGGGACATGCAGGAAATATGGGATACGGTTACTACTTCTACGGTCATGGGTAATGAGTTATGGCGTATAATCGCGCTGTTCATTATAATCCTGTTTTCCCTGATCGCCGGTAAGATTTTCGGTTATTTCCTGGATCGTGCCGGATCGAATATGGATAAGAAGGGACGTCCCCTGGCGGGATTGATTGCCGGCACTCTTTCAAAGCCCATGGTCCTGATTGCGCTCATTCTTGGTATCAAGATGGGAATATCAACGCTGGTACTTGTGGACACGGTTGAAACATTCGCCCGCAACATAACTAGTGTGCTTGTTGTAATAGCTATAGCCTACATTGCCTACCGCATGGTTGATGTAGTTACCTACTGGCTGAAAAAGTCGGCATCCCGAACAGAAAGCAGCCTTGACAACATGCTTGTTCCTCTTGTGCGTACAAGTCTGCGGGTAACAATTTGCATACTTGCCGTGCTCCAGGTTGCCACAATTCTGAGTGATCAGCCGTTGACGTCCGTTTTTGCCGCGCTTGGAGTTGGCGGCCTTGCCTTAGCCCTGGCTGCACAGGATACAATCAAGAACTTCTTCGGCTCATTGGTGATTTTTGCCGACAAACCTTTCGAGCTGGGAGACCGTATTCTGGTGGATGGTCATGACGGCCCGGTGGAACAGGTGGGGTTTCGCTCCACCAGGATCAGGACTCTGGAAGGGCACATTGTAACCATACCCAACGGGGAACTTGCAAACAGGACAATACAAAATATCGGCAAGCGCCCTTATATTCGCCGCATCATGAATATCACCATAACATATGATACTCCATCAGATAAAATAGACCGGGCCCTGGAAATTCTTAAGGATATTCTCAAAGACCACGAAGGGATGCATTCGGACTTTCCTCCGCGCGCATATTTCAACGAATTCAATGACGCCTCACTTAATCTATTTGCAATTTACTGGTATCATCCGCCTGATTGGTGGGGATTCTGTGCATTCAGTGAGCGTGTCAACAAAGAGGTTTTTCGGAGGTTTAACGAAGAAGGCATTGATTTCGCTTTTCCGACGCAGACTTTGCACCTGGCGGGCGATCCCAAGCGGCCGCTTAATATCGGCACGTCATTGGCGGGGATGAAACCGGAAGGTTGAAGGGCATGAAGCCGGGCAGTCTGCGTAAGTCAGGCAATTGATCCTAAGGCTGAATAGATCATTGGGCACGTGGAAAATAATTCCATGGATTGAAGTTTTTTGCGGGTATTGAGTCAAATACGTGGTAATCCGGAATTGCCTCCCGGATTACAGGAATTCAAGGGCTTCTTCACCGTTCATTCCGGTTTTTACACCACGCTCCGCGGCGCAGGAATTTACCTCTTTAATGGACCCTTTCATCAGGTCATCCAGGGTTGTTACTCCTGATATGCGAGCGGCTGGAATCTCGAACTTGTCCAGAGCCGAAACATCTATTGCGCCGCACGCAAGTATGCCGCTTTCCGACTTGATGAACGTCAGGTTGCACGATTGCAGGGGAATAACGTATCCTTCAACCTGCCGTCCTTTTACATGCATTATTTCATGTTCCATGGGGTATTTCCCTGTCTTGCCGGGATTATGTATACTGCTTTACGCCCTCCGGGAAAGGCAATTCCTGTATCTGTTATGCATACTTATTGTTTCGGACAATGTCGCCTGTTTCAAGCGAATTGCTAAGGATGTTCCATATTTCGGAATATTCACCGGTTTTTCGAATTGTGTTTCCGGTTTCCGGCGGTGAAGGGTTCAACCGGAAAGGATTTCTATGATCTGATCGGGTGAAGAGGCGTCCAGTACACGCTTGCGGGTTTCCGGTTCGTTCAATTGCCTGCTGATTTCAGCAAGGAATTGAATGTGCGGCCCTGTACGGTTTACAGGCGAGATTGTCATGATGAATATTATTGACGGTTTTCCATCAAGTGACTTGAAGTCCAGACCTTCCTTTTTCAAACCTATTGCAACGGCCAGGCTTTCTACAGTGTCCGTTTTACCATGAGGAATGGCTATTCCGTTCTGCATCCCTGTGGACATTTTTTTCTCACGATCCAGTATGGCCTTGATGGCCGCTTTTCGATTGGTGATTTTCCCGGCGGATACCATCATATCCACCAATTCCTCGATGATGCTGTTCTTGTCTTCACCCTGTAAATTCAGGGAAACAGTCTCTCTTGATAATGTTTTTTTTATATTCATGTTCGTTTATACCGGTTGATCTCAGATGCGTACTTATATCATGAGACTTTCATCCTGCCATTGGTAATGACATTGACGTGCTGTGAGGCTCGTGTGTCCCATGGTATTTCACGTAACGGCGCAAGGCCGCGCGGCAAATCGGATTAATAACACATTGTGTTCGCAAGTATCCGTCTGGTCAATATCGCATTGGAAGGAATTTGAATATATTTCAAAAAAATCTTTCGGGTTTCCTGTTTCCCGTGATAGCGTTGTATGCGGCATCGAGCCAGCATTGACTCGAAAACGCGGCGATGAAATGCAACACTAA
>SLRP01000249.1 GCA_007130845.1 Kiritimatiellia bacterium
GCAATTCAGTCGCTTATCTCCGCCCGGAAACCGCCCAGGGCATTTTTGCCGATTTCGATAATGTTCTCGGCGTTTCGCGTCAGAAGATCCCTTTCGGCATCGCCCAGATCGGCAAGGCATTCCGCAATGAAATCAATCCGCGCAACTATACATTCCGGTCCAGGGAGTTCGAACAGATGGAGCTGGAATACTTCATCAAGCCGGATACCGACAAGCATTGGCACGAATACTGGGTAAAGGAACGCCTGGACTGGTATGAAAGCATCGGTCTTTCAAGGGACAACCTGGATAAACACATCTATCCCGAGGATGAGCTGGCTCATTATGCCAGCGCGTGTGTAGACATCATGTATGACTTTCCATTCGGGTTGCAGGAACTCGAAGGAATAGCCGCACGCGGTAATTATGATCTTAGCAGACATCGGGAATTCAGCGGCAAACCCATTGAATATTTCGACCAGGACAGCAATGAGCGCTTCATACCGCATGTGATAGAGCCCTCGGCAGGGGTGGACCGTATAGCTCTGGCAATACTGTGCGAAGCATATACGGTGGAATGGATACCAAAGGATGGCTCCGGCGGCGAAGTCCGGCTTGCGGAACCGGGAAAAAAGACCCCGGAAGACTGCGAGGAACGCCTGGTTATGAAGTTCAGTCCGGCCATTGCCCCGGTCAAGACAGCTGTATTCCCACTGCTTAAGAACCGTCCTGAACTGGTGGCTAAGGCGCGTTCAATTTACGATAAACTGAAAAGGCGGTGGCCGGCGTTTTACGATCAGACCGGGGCGATAGGACGCCGCTACAGGCGCCAGGACGAAATAGGAACCCCTTTCTGCGTGACTGTGGACTTTCAGTCGCTTGAAGACGACACTGTAACCCTGCGGCACAGAGACAGCATGAGGCAGGACCGCGTAAGGGTTCAGGATCTGGAAGCGACATTGGCGGAATCACTCCAGTATTGATCAATAAGAGAATATCTCCAGCATTCGTTCGCCATTTCGACCGACCTGCCATCCTGAGCCTCGCCTGACGACAAGATGCCGGCCGTTTCGACCTAGAACATCTTCATTCACGCTCACAACCACGGATGACCCGTTACCAAGATCACCTGCTTCTTCATCCGTTGCAGTGCGTCCTTTAAGCGGAACACCGCCGTGAGATACAGCCATCCATATCGCCTCTCCGTCATGCCGAGGCCCCTTCCACAAGCCGGGATATCTCTCGAAGTAATCCAGGTGACGATCATGCCGGAAAACCAGCTCAAATGCCGGCGCTTCTTCGCGCAGATGGTCAAGCATGCTGAACACGATTTCGTCGCCGCCTTCCCCGTACAGAGCCAGCGGGTCCGCCGCGGTCAGGTTGTGGCCGTGAAATGTGCCGTGATCCGGAATGAGATCCTGTTTCCGATACCAGGAATGAAACCGCATATTATTGACGACCCCTATTTCAAAATGAAGGTGCGCGCGGTGCATCGGAATTCCGGTTGAAGCAGTGTTGCCCATGATTCCCAGAACATCGCCCCGCCTGACCTCCTGTCCGGCATCAAGACTGTCCTCTGCGCTGGCCATATGGGCATACAGCGTATAGATATCCCCCGCAGGATCCTGATGGAGCAATACAACATAGATACCATATGATGAATTGCCTCCGATGCGGTTGATATACGCCACCTCGCCGTCCGCCACCGCGTATATCTCGTCGAGCGGCCTTCCGCGCCGGTCACGGCGCATTGCCGCTATATCCAGGCCGGCATGAAAGGACGGCCGCAGACGGCCGGAACGCTGAACGGTTCGCACGGATCCGTAAAGGGCGGACTGAACACGCCCGGAAGCAGTAGGTTGATACACCTCGATGGATTCCGTTTTATGAAGGCTGCGTTGTTCAGTCGGATATCCGTAAACAAGACCTTCAGTTTCGGGTTCCTGTGTTACCTTCTCCCTATCCTCCGCCGCAACCTTCTGCGTTTCCGGGAAACCGTCATCATCCGGACGGTTCCACAACCATATGAAGAAAAAGATGTCGAAAATCAGAAGGGGGACAATCCACCACCAATGCCGTCTTAGAAAAGCCATTACCATGTCGCGTCCAGCCCCATTAAACGGCCCCGCAATCGGCAGCTGCCCATGTCCGCATGAACTCGATCAATTCCTCGTGCCTTGGCGCATTGGCGTTGCGCACGTAATAACCGGATGAACATAGAGCCGAAGCCAGGGCCTGTTCCGGCGTACCGCCGAGCAGCACCCCCTTGCAGAACCCCGCGTTAAACACGTCGCCGGCGCCAGTGCTCAATCTCGGGCTCGCAGTATAGGGGCCTTCCATGAAAAATGTCCCGCCCTCATGCGAAACACAGGCGGACTTTATGGGATGAACAACCGTCATTGAAAGCCCCAGCGACCGGCGGATATTATCAGCCCGTTCAGACAGATCAGCGGTCTTTCCGCCGTCCAATACTTCATATACCTGAACGGATTCATTTTCGTTCAAGCCCAGAATAATGTCCGCGTATTTCTGCATATTGACAAGGAGTTCAAGAACATCACGGATATCCTCTTTCGCGCGTTTTCTGGGATCAGCCAGATCCACGAATACCTTCATCCTGTCCGAAAGCCCTTTGAACAGTTCAGTCAGCCCGTCGAATATTCCGTTCATGAACGGCAACATGGTCCAGTTGACACATGCCACTAGCGATATGCCTTCAAGCCATTCCGAAAGCTCGTCTTCATCTATCATCTCCAGCAGGTTTTCCCACTTCACATTATGCAGGGAATCCATTTTTCCCATCATCAATTTGCCGTCGTTGAATTCAAGAGCCTCCGTGTGGGCGGGATCGGCCAGGGAAATCACTCTCTCGCACGATGCCGCGAATTCATGGAAAACCGGATCGACATTTTCCCTTCCAAGGGCGCCGATATACGTCACCAGGAAACCTCCCTTGGACAGCGCATCGGCCATTATGGGGCCGTTGCCTCCCAATTTGACCTGTTGTGGAACCATTTCAATGTTGGCGCTGTAGCCCACGGCCCCGGCAACGCGTTCAGAAAATTCCCTCATGGAATCCATCCTGGCATAGTTTTCAAAGTCATCACGAGTCCTGACCAGATGAATGATCTCGTCCACAAAGCCGTCGAAACCGACTATGACCGACTGAGCCAGATTGACTTCCTCCCAGGCATCAGCGGTCTGTTTAACCATGGTTGCAGGTTTTATGATTGCACCCTCCGGAGTTACGGGTTGTCTATGAAATTCGACCCCGTTTTCATTATCATTTAAATTTTTTCAAGCGTTATACGTTAACCCTGTTCACGGCATGTCTTCACATTTCTCAATGCACAGGGCTCAAAGCTCGCGTTTCATCTATAAATAAAAAAGCATTATAACGGCGAGGCAGAACAGTAGGAACATAATTTCCGAGATGTTCGCGTTCGGGATGATAAACGACACCGATTGCCCTGTGCCCCCTGGATTCCAGCATCAACGGGTCTTCCTTGATGTCCTCAAGCATGATAAGCGCCTCATCCTTTCCCATAAGATGCATGATCTCCTCGTAACTGCCGGAAATTCCGGGAGGCACATTCATGATTTCACGGTCTCCCCCCCAGGAACGCCCGGCCATAACCGTGCCCCGGTGCGTGCCGAAACCCACCGAGAATACCCGGTTCGAACCTAGCTGTTCGCGTGCTATCTGACCGATATTGCGGCGCCCTTGGGACGCCATATCCGTTGCCCTTGCGTCTCCGACATGGGTATTGTGAGCCCATACCACGCCTTTGGAGTCATGGCCGTAAAATTCAAGCAATCTCTCAATGGTTTGAAAAAAGTGATCTGCCCGGTGGTTCCATGAATGCGGGCCGTGCACCCCCATAGCCCTGTAATGCTTCTCCGCGTTCTTTACCACCCATGCGTTCTGTAACAGATTTAAATGGTCAGTTCCGGAAATCCCTGAATCCGGACCAATACCGTCCAGCAATTCCACTACTGCAAGCACCTGCTCATCGCATGGCGCCATACCGAAGGATACAGCCCTTCCATACATGGCAAAGTCATCCTCAAAATCTTCAAGACATGCGTAATATTCCCTTACGGCATATGCCTGCTGTAAACCCCACTCTTCAATGAGGTCCAGGACCTTGCGATAAGAGGTTTCCGGTCCGTACACGTCCATTCCATAAAACCCAATACGATTCCCTTCCGGCAGATCCGCATTGTATTCCCGCATCCATTCGATCAAAGATACCATTTCCTCATTGGCCCACATCCATGTCGGCCAGCGGTCGAATTCTTTCATTATTTCGCGCGCGCCGTCCCCTGCGCCTTCCAAACCCTTTACATAACGGTTCAAACGATAAAGCGTGGCCCAGTCTCCTTCGACAGCTATGAAAGCATACCCTTTTTCCTCGATCAGGCGGCGACTGATATCACTGCGCCATGTATAGAATTCTGAAGTGCCGTGCGACGCTTCTCCGAGAAGAACCAATCGGCATTCCCCAGCGCGGTCCAGAAGAATATCCAAGTCTTCTGCGCTGTTGACAGGGAAGGCCGCGCATGACAGGACATCCACAGGGGCGCCCTGCTCCTCATTCCCGGCGAATGACGGACAGGTTGCGCACATTGCAATGATACAGATAAGCAATCTATTCATGTGAAAACCTATTCCCCCAGCCGATAAAGACAAAGGAGCTCTTCAAATCAGCAATTTAATGTATATATACCAGGATTTATTACCGTGATATTTCGGTTCCAACAGCTGTGACGATATCGGATACGTTATACAATAATATTATCGTCTGCATCCCTCATCTTCGGATAAAAGCATGCCATATGGATGCATTGATGTCCACAGCGCTAGACTCCGACCATGATTTTCCCGGGAAAAAACAGGAAAGTTCTGGACATGAATATATTTCTGCCGTATAGATGCACCTTTTCAGGACCGAAAGGTTCATCACACAATTAAAACAACTGGACGTTTTTTATGCCCAAACAAAAAACCAGAAAGTCTGTAGCCAAGAGATTCAAGGTAACCGGTACCGGTAAAATTAAACGGGAATCCACGGGACGCGGACATCTCTTTACCAACAAATCCAGCAAGCAGAAAAGACGCTTGCGCAAGGGCGGCCTGGTCGCAAAAACCGACTACAAACGCATAATCGATTATATGCCGAAATAATCGGCCTTCAGGAGAACTTATCATGTCTAGAGCAACCAATGCGCCGATTTCACGGCTCCGCAGGAAGCGCCGCCTTAACAGGGCAAAAGGTTTTTACGGGGCTCGGAGCAAACTCTTCCGTACAGCCACCGAGTCCGTGGATCGGGCCCTGTCAATGTCTACAGCGCATCGCCGGCTCAAGAAGAGGCAATACAGGGCCTTGTGGATAGTGCGCCTTACTGCCGCCTGCCGGCAGCATGGAATCAGCTACAGCCGGTTTATAGAGGGCATATCAAAGGCGGATATAGCTTTGAACCGGAAGATGCTTTCCGAGATAGCAATACATGATCCGGACGGCTTCGCTCAGATCGTGGAAACGGCAAAAAGCCGTATCGCGTAGTATCTTCGGGACTCGAGCCTGCGATTGTCTCCTTTCCGGTCCGCACTGGAGAATTCCAGCCATGCAGGACTTGAGGGATACCCCCCGCATTACTCAACCGATATCCGCATGGTATTCCTGGAGAGATTTGACACCGCCGCGCCCTATGCGGGTTGCCGCGACACCCTTGGCAGCTGCCGAGGCGGCGGCCACAGTGGTAACATATGGTACCCGGTATTTTATCGCGGCCTTGCGGATATAGGAATCGTCCCACACACCGCGCTCGCCTACAGGGGTGTTGATTACCAATTGAATTTCCCCGTTGGTAATGGCGTCCACGATGTGCGGCCTGCCTTCCTGAAGCTTGTGAATCAACTCCGAATCAACCCCTGCATTATTCAGAAATCCATGTGTTCCATGAGTGGCAAGCACCCTGAACCCCTGCTGAACGAATTCCCCGGCTATTCTGATGACGTCGTCGCTTTTTTCCGCAACACTCATAAGCACCGTGCCTTCTGTGGGAAGCGGAGGCTTTACAGCCTCTTCTGCCTTGAAAAAGGCCACGCCGAAGGAATCAGCCATTCCTAGAACCTCCCCGGTGGAACGCATCTCCGGACCAAGTACAGGATCAACCTCGGGGAACATGCCAAACGGAAAGACCGATTCCTTGACGCCGAAGTGGGGGA
>SLRP01000245.1 GCA_007130845.1 Kiritimatiellia bacterium
AAACTGCAACAGTACGGAATGTTCGAGGAGTATGAGGACCGGTTTTTCTCACTTATAAAATCCCATGAGTGATTTCATCAGCATGGATTCCGCATAAGCATCACAGTTCTGACCTCAGCTCATGCAGCGGATTATCTTGACCCGGGCTGCCGTTTCAGCTGAAAACCAACACCGTATCATCCTTTACAGTTTACATGATGCTTACTAGCGCAATATTTTAAATGTTGATATCGGATATTGAGGGATTCCATACATGGACATTGAATATTACCGCCAACTTGACAGGGATCACCTATGGCACCCCTATACACGTTTTTCGGCTGTGTCGAGGGGTGATTTACCCATGATTGTCAGGGGTGAAGGGATTCACCTGTTCGACGCTGATGGACGCCGTTATGTCGATGCCGTATCATCATGGTGGGCATGCAGTCTAGGGCACAATCATCCCCGTATTGTTCAGGCGATCATTGGGCAGGCATCTCAACTCCAGCACAGCATACTCGGTAATCTATCGCATCCTGCAGCGGTGGAACTTGCTGCCAGGCTGGCGGGACTCATGCCGGATACGCGCTGTCATGTACATTTCGCCAGCGATGGCGCAAGCGCTGTAGAGGCGGCTCTAAAGATCGCGATTCAGCATGCTCACAATAAGGGGGAAACCGGACGCGTGAAGTTCGCCTCCCTGGAAGATGCCTACCATGGTGACACGCTTGGTGCGGTTGGTGTGGGTTATCTTGAAGAATTCCACCTTCCGTTAAAGGCAATGCTGTCTTCCGCAATTCGTCTGCCATTGCCGGTGAACGGCTGTTACAATGATCCTGCAACCCTGCTGGACAAAAATGCGAACGAGCTAGCCGCGGTTATAGTAGAACCTTTGTGCCTTGGAGCTGGAGGGATGCGGATGTATCCCTCAGACTGGTTAAGACGGCTGTCCGGGCTGTGCCGTGAACGCGGCATTTTGATGATTGTAGATGAAATTGCAATGGGCTTCGGCAGAACTGGAAGGATGTTCGCGTTTGAACACGCTGGAATTGAACCTGATATCGTTTGTGTGGGAAAGGCTCTATCAGCGGGGTATCTTCCGATAAGCGCCGCAATCGTCCGGGATGAAATATTCAAAACTTTCAACGATGAACCTGAAGACCACACATTCTATCATGGACATACTTATGCAGGAAACCCAATAGCCGCAGCAGCCGCTTTGGAAACATTACGCGTCTACGAAGACGATAACATTATTCAACGGGCCGCCGACCAGGGAGATCTGTTGAAGGAATGGCTGCAGAAGATGGAGCAGTATGCCGGAGTTCGTGAAGTGCGGTGCCTCGGATTGATTGGAGTAGTAGAGCTGGAGCCGGACTATTCGGACGGGAATGCCCCTGCGCGTCCCAGGCGGATTCAGCAGGCAATGAGGGAACGGGGATATCTGATACGCCCGCTCGACAATGTGGTGTATTTGATGCCTCCTCTCAATATTGCTGAAGCTGACTTGAAGGCAATGGTAGACGCCCTATCCGACTCCATAAGGAAATCATAAAATGTCTCCATGTACCATGATCCCCTTCCCACCCACGACGGCACATAAAAAAGCGCAGATTGCGATTGCCCTTTGAAATATATTCGCTATTTTTATGTTGCTACAAGGACGCAAGGGGGGGGGTATCGGCCCGATTTATCCTTAAATTACTATTTCATCAGGAAGGTTAATAACTGACATGACTAAGAATGAGTCAGACCACATGGGTAATCATAACGATTTGGAAATACGGGAATGGGTGGAATCCCTTGAGGATGTGCTGAAGATATCAGGTCCGGAACGGGTCCAGCAAATTCTCAAGGAGCTGGAATTGAGGGCGCACCGTGCCGGGGTCCGGCTTCCATTCACGGCAAATACTCCCTATATAAACACGATCCCGGTGGATGAACAGCCTCCATATCCGGGGAACAGAGATATTGAATGGAGAATCAAATCCATCGTTCGCTGGAATGCCATGGCCATGGTGGTAAGGGCGAACCGGATAGACCCCAGTATTGGGGGGCATATCTCCACATACCAGTCGGCAGCGACAATGTACGAGGTCGGATTCAACCATTTCTTCCGTGCGCCGAGTAAAAAGCACCCGGGCGATCTGGTTTACTACCAGGGGCACGCAACACCCGGAATATATGCAAGGGCCTTTCTTGAAGGCCGTCTTTCGTCAACCCAGTTGAACAATTTCCGGAGGGAGCTGGCCAAGGGAGGCGGCTTGTCTTCCTATCCACATCCATGGTTGATGCCCGATTTCTGGAAGTTTCCAACAGTATCAATGGGTTTGAGCCCGATCATGTCAATTTACCATGCGCGATTCATACGGTATCTGGAGGATCGAGGGTTGAAAGATCGTTCCGACCAGAAAGTATGGGCCTTTATAGGAGATGGAGAAATAGATGAGCCGGAATCTCTGGGAGCTATCACGCTTCCGGCCAGGGAGAAACTCGATAATCTTATTTTTGTAGTCAACTGCAACCTGCAACGGCTCGACGGACCGGTACGCGGAAACGGCCAGATAATTCAGGAACTGGAAGCCGCGTTCCGCGGGGCCGGATGGAACGTCATCAAGGTCATATGGGGAAGCGACTGGGACCCCCTGCTCGCGGCAGACAAGGAAGGACTGCTTGTCAAACGCATGGGTGAAACAGTGGATGGCCAATATCAGAAATACACCGTCTCCAAGGGGGAATACATCCGCAAGCACTTCTTCGGCAAATATCCGCAGCTGCAGGAGATGGTGAACCACCTTACAGATGACAAACTTGAGAAGCTTCGGCGCGGCGGTCATGACCCGGAAAAAGTCTACTCCGCATTCAAGGCTGCAATGGAAAACGAGGGATCGCCGACGGTCATTCTGACGCACACCATCAAGGGATACGGTATGGGTGAAAGCGGTGAGGGCAAAAACATCACTCACCAGCAGAAGAAACTCAACGAGGAAGAGCTGAGCGCTTTCCGAACCAGGTTTGGAATTCCCATATCGGATGAGGAAGTCGGCAAGGCTCCGTTTTACCGCCCTCCGGAAAACAGCCCTGAAATGAAATACCTCCATGAACGGCGAAAGGCCCTTGGAGGATATACACCGTCCAGGCCGACAAAATACGTCTCGATGCAGGCTCCCCCGGAGGATCTATTTGAAGAGTTCTACAAGGGAACAGAGGGGCGTGAGGTTTCCACAACAATGGTGTTTGTGCGATTGCTGTCTAAACTCATCAAGGACAAGAAGCTAGGCAAGTTGATCGTACCCATAGTTCCTGACGAGGCGAGGACATTCGGAATGGAATCGATGTTCCGGCAGATTGGCATTTACTCGCACGTCGGCCAGCTATACGAGCCGGTGGACGCAGACAGCCTGCTTTATTATAAGGAATCGCGTGACGGCCAGTTGCTGGAGGAAGGCATAACTGAAGCCGGGTCAATGTCCTCGTTTATAGCAGCCGGAACTGCCTACGCCAATCATCAGGTCAACACAATACCCTTTTTCATCTATTACTCCATGTTCGGCTTTCAGCGCATCGGGGACTTGATATGGGCGGCTGGAGACATGAGATGCAAGGGCTTTCTGGTAGGCGGAACGGCCGGCCGAACCACTCTTGCCGGTGAAGGGCTCCAGCACCAGGACGGGCACAGCCATCTGCTGGCATATCCGCTCCCCAACCTTGTTTCATATGATCCGGCATTTGCCTATGAATTGGCCGTGATAATAAAAGACGGAATCCGCCGCATGTATGTCGACCAGGAGGATATTTTCTATTATATCACTGTAATGAACGAAAATTATCCTATGCCTCCCATGCCCGAGGGAAATGAGGAAGGTATTCTGAAGGGTGCGTACAGGTGCAAGCGTTCCACCGTTAAGAACAACAAGCTCAGGGCTCAGCTGCTTGGCAGTGGGGCCATACTAAACGAAGTACTAAAGGCACAGGATATCCTGGGTGAGAAATACAATGTGGAAGCGGATGTATGGTCAGTGACAAGCTACAAAGAACTCAGGCGCGACGCCAAGAATATCGAAAGATGGAATATGCTGAATCCTGACAAGAAGCCAAAGGTTCCTCATGTCTCCCGGTGTTTCGGGAAACAACCCGGTGTTTTCGTGGCGGCATCCGACTATGTAAAAACACTTCCTGATTCCATAGCTCGCTGGGTCCCGGGCCCTCTGAAATCCCTCGGAACCGACGGTTTCGGGCGTAGCGAAACACGGGAAGACCTAAGGAACTTTTTCGAAGTGGATGCCCGTTATGTGGTTGTCGCCACGCTGTACAGTCTGGCTCAGCAGGATAAACTCAAGATGAGTACCGTTTCAAAGGCTATGAAGGACATGGATGTTGATCCATCAAAAGCTAATCCCATGATCTCATAAATCGAAAGGACGCCCTGACATGGCAAAAGAAATAAAACTTCCGGGTCTCGGTGAAAATATAGACTCAGGCACCGTGGTGCGGATGCTGGTTTCAAAAGGAGAGCTGATTGAACAGGATCAGTCCATAATGGAGCTGGAAACCGGAAAGGCCACAGTGGAAGTTCCATCATCGGTAAGCGGAAAAATCACCAAAATTTTGGTTAAAGACGGAGATTCTGTCAATGTCGGAGATGTAATCCTGAACGTTGATGAATCATCACCGAAGACATCCGGCGATGATAGTCAGGCAGGCGGCGAATCAGAGAAAGAGCCTGAAAGAGAAGAACCTACGGGCGAAAAGGGCACTGCGGAAAAATCAGACCAGGGCTCTGAAGAAGATGAACCTGAAGGCGGGGAAGATGCCCATGCCGAACGCTTCAGGGAGCCGCCTGCACCCAGCGTCAAGACCTCGGAGGATCGCCTGCCGGTGCCTGCCTCTCCATCCGTTCGCAAGTTCGCAAGAGAAATAGGTGTGGACCTTGCCGAGGTGGTCGGCAGCGGACCGGATGGACGCATAACCACGGAAGACGTAAAGGCATACGCAAAGCGGATGCTTACACAACCTCCGGCGGCAGCTTCACATGGAGGCGCTGTCAAGGTGCCGCCCCTACCCGATTTCGAGGTCTGGGGAGAGGTGGAACGTAAACCACTCAGCCAGGTTCGAAAAGCCACCGCCCGCCACATGTCGCTGACATGGTCTGTCATCCCGCACGTTACACAGCACGATAACGCGGATATAACAGGTCTTGAGCGTTTACGGAAACGGTATTCCAGCAAGGCCGAAAGAGCAGGAGGCAAGCTGACTTTGACGGCAATGCTACTTAAGATTACCGCTTCCGCACTCAAGGTATTTCCCCAGTTCAACGCCAGTCTGGATACGAACAACGACGAAATAATACAGAAGATGTACTACCACGTCGGTGTTGCAGTCGATACTCCTAAGGGGCTCCTCGTTCCGGTCATAAGGGATGTTGACAAGAAAAACATCATTGAGCTCTCCATTGAACTGACTGAAACGGCAAACAAGGCAAGAAAAGGTAAAATCAAGGCTGACGAGATGAAGGGAGGAACCTTCACAATCTCCAACCTTGGAGGAATAGGAGGGACTCATTTCACACCTCTGGTTAATCACCCGGAAGTCGCTATTCTAGGAATAGGACGCGGTTCATATGTCCCGGTGTACGAGGATGGGGAATTCGAGCCGCGCTTGATACTGCCCCTGTCCCTGTCATACGATCACAGGGTAATTGACGGAGCGGACGGCGCCCGATTTCTTCGATGGATGGCTGAGGCGATTCAGGAACCGCTTCTGGTGGCTATGGAGGGATGACGGGTTTCAGCAGACATCAACTATACATGGCCGCAAATAGCGCCTGTTCGAATGCTGTGAAAACCGGGAAAACGCATTACAAGGCAGAAATGAATGCATAGACAAGCTTTTAAGTCCGCGCAGGACACTTGAATGAACATCAAAGGATCAGGAATATCATGAGCAAGAAAGAATCCAGTGGTTCCGTGGTAGTAATAGGGGGCGGTCCTGGAGGATATCCAGCCGCATTTTATGCCGCCGACAAGGGTATGAACGTGACACTTGTTGATACAGACGTTAATCCAGGTGGAGTCTGTCTGTATCGAGGATGCATACCGTCAAAGGCTCTTCTTCACGCAGCGCGTGTAATTAATGAAACTCGCGAAGCCGCCGACATGGGGCTGGCGTTTAACAAACCGAGAATCAGCGTCAAGAAATTGCGCGAATGGAAAGACAGCGTGGT
>SLRP01000076.1 GCA_007130845.1 Kiritimatiellia bacterium
CTGAACTGTTGTCGGGGCTCAACACATACAAGGGACATGTCACGCATCAGGCTGTCGCGGAAGCCCATAACCTGAAATACTCCCGCTACGACAAACTGAAGAATGGTTGATGCGTATCCGACCAAAAATGGGCATGACAATGGGAAACACACTGTTTTACCCCCGACATTTCCCCGACCCCATGATCATTCGCGCCAGCCCCTTCGCATGTAGTGATTTTTCCCGCTTTTGCGGGTTGACGGCATGATTACAAGGGTATAGGATTTACCACTACAAAATTATTACGCATCTTATCGAGAGCGGTAGAGGGACAGGCCCTGCGAAACCGCGGCAACCGCCCGTAAAGGGGACTAGGTGCCAAATCCTGCTCCGGAAACGCATTTGAGCGGAAACGGGGAAAGATAAGTTGAGAACTGTTGTCTCACCTATTCTTGCCCCTGATAATTCCGGCAGCACACACAGGGAAAAATCCCTTGGACATACGCTACTCGATATGCGGCGATATCGAAAAATGAATAACCGGAGTCCAAGCCATGAGTGAGACGACAAGATACTACAAGGGATTAAAATGCCGGGAATGCGGAAAACCCTACCCGCCTGAACCTGTTCATGTGTGTGAGTTCTGTTTCGGCCCGCTTGAGGTGGAGTATGACTACGAGGCAATAGCTGCCGATCTTACCCGAGAACGTATTGAGTCCAGACCGGCCAACATGTGGAGGTACAGGGAGCTCCTGCCGATAGATGGAAATGTAAGCGTGGGTTTCAATGTCGGCTATACTCCATTGATCAGGGCCAACCGCCTTGCTGAACGCCTTGGTATACACGAATTATGGATAAAGAACGACAGCGTGAATTACCCCACCCTGTCATTCAAGGATCGCGTGGTGAGCGTCGCATTGACCCGGGCAGTGGAATTCGGTTATGACACGGTAGCATGCGCCAGTACAGGCAATCTTGCCAACTCCGTAGCAGCAAATGCCGCAGGTGCAGGGCTTAAAAGCTATGTTTTCATACCATCCGATCTTGAGCCGGGAAAAGTGCTGGGCAGCCAGATATTCGGCACGAATGTAGTGGGAATAGAGGGAACCTATGACCAGGTTAACCGGCTTTGCAGCGAAATCGGGGGTCGATTCCCATGGGCATTCGCCAATATCAACATGCGGCCCTATTATGCGGAGGGAAGCAAGGCCATGGGATTCGAGATCGCAGAACAACTCGGATGGAGACTCCCGGATCATGTTGTAGTTCCGATGGCAGGCGGTTCCCTGATCACCAAGATCCGGAAATCATTCGATGAACTGACAAAACTGGAACTGGTCAAGAAGCATCCTTCCCGCATCCATGGCGCCCAGGCCGAAAATTGTTCCCCCATAGTTACAGCCGTAAAGGAGGGAACCGATGCATTCCGCCCGGTTGAAAAGCCGGACACCATCGTAAAATCTCTTGCCATAGGAAATCCCGCTGACGGCTTCTATGCAATACAAACCATAAATGAAACCGGAGGATATGGCGAGAATCCCGGAGATGATGAAGTGGTGGAAGGTATCAGACTTCTCGGAGAGTACGAAGGCATATTTTCCGAAACTGCCGGCGGAACCGTTGTCGGCGCCGTGCAGCGTCTAGTGGAATCCGGCAGGATTGGCAAAGATGAATCGGTGGTGCTTTGTGTCACCGGCCACGGCCTTAAGACAAAAGAAGCTCTGGAAGGCAGACTGCCTTCACCGCCGACTATACGGCCTAGCCTCAAGGATTTCGAGGAACTCATTTCAGCTGAAACAAAATAAACCGGAGGAGATGCAATAATGTCTGTAAAAGTACGTATACCCACACCGCTGCGAACATTGACTGATAACAAGGACACGGTTGAAACCGACGGAGTAACGATAGCCGAAGTCATAGAAAATCTGCAAAAGGATTATCCAGGACTCAAGGAACGCATATGCGACGACAGCGGCGAGCTGCGCCGCTTTGTAAATGTATACCTCAATGATGAGGATATCCGGTTCCTGTCCGGGAAGAACACTGAGGTGAAGGCGGGAGACGAAATTTCGATAATACCTGCCATTGCCGGCGGATAAGGGAAACCGCACGGACAGCAGAGGCGGCATTACTCATGATACAGGAGCGACATCCGCGCCTCCCATATGTTCGGACGATAGCGGCATGAATTGAATTTATGCGTCGTTTCCCAGTGCCCGAAGGCGGTCCAATGCCTGGTCAGCTCGTGTGTCATCGGGGAACTTCTCCATGAACTCACGATATGAAGTGATTGCTCGATTGGTCATGTTAAGCGTTTCATCGAAAAATCGTGCCAACTCCCACAAAGGATCCGGATTGGAAGGGTCTGCTTCCAATGCCCGGCTAAAGGCTACACGGGCTTCATCGTATTGGCCCACGTGTGCGGAGACTCTCCCTTGAGCCAGGAGAGCGGGAACCCAGCTACCATCTATATCAACCGCGCGCCTGAAGGATTGCAGCGCTTCTTCATGCCGGTTTCTCGCCGCAAGATATCTGCCCATGGCAAAATGAGCACGGGCTGAATCAGGGGCTATCTCCACGGCTGTATTCAGGCCACGCCTCTCAAGGTCGGGACGCCCCTGCAGTCGCGCCTCGGTGGCAGCGCGTATACACAGGCCAGCCGCCAGTTCCATTTCACCTGCATCAGCATGTCGGCGAGCCCTTTCAATGATTTCGTCCATTCGAACAGATGGATCCACCCGCTCCGCAGGTTCGGGCTGTGGTTCCGGAGGCGGTTCGGGGCGTGCAATCACAGTCTCATCGTTATCCGGCGGAGCCCTGCGCAGGCGTTCTACGGCACTGCGAGCCTGCTCCCTTTTGGGAAGATCCCGGCCAAGGCCAATGTATTGTTGATAGAAACTTACTGCCTCATCCTTTCGTCCGGGTATTCGCTCATATAGCGCAGCCAGGTTGTACAGGGCTGGTGGATATTCCGGAGAGATTTCAAGGGCCTGCATCAGATAAGAAAGAGCGGCAGCAGGGCCATCCCTCTCCAACTCCACAAGGGCCAGAGAAGTCAAAATGCCCGGGGATTTAGGGCGTTGAGAAAGAGCTTTCTGCAACATGGTCCAGGCATCATCCCAATTACGATTGTCCATATACAGCCTTGCGAGATATTCCAAGGGACGGGTCTCTGCAGGGGCTAACTCGTGCGCCATGCGCAATCGCTCTTCAGCCCGGGAATAATTGCCTAGCGAAAACTGCAGCACGCCAATGTTGTATAATGTTTCCCATCGATCCGGGTTGATGCGCAGACTGTTTTCAAAGGCCTGCAAGGCGGATTCCTTATCTTCCAATTTCCATTCCACCCATCCAAGGTATGCATACGCCAGAGCGTTTTCATCACTTCCGGGCCGCTTGTTGACGGATTTTTCAAGAAGATCCTTAGCACGCACCAATTGACCGCGTTCAAGCTGACGCATTGCATTTGCCAGTTCCCGTTCGCCGGGGCGATCGCCACAACCCGCGGAAACCAGCAACAACAGTGCGGCCGTGCCCATCAAAGTAAAGATTGCGCGCTTCATAGAAGAAAACCCGTGTCCCGAGAAAAAACCCAAATATTATTATGCATTGTTATTTATCCTTCAGCCACCCATATGGTACGAGACCTTGGACCATCAAATTCACAGAAGAATATCCCCTGCCAAGTTCCCATCTGCAATTTTCCCCCTCGAACAAGCACACGGACCGAGGACCCCATCATGCTGGCCTTAACATGAGCAGCTGTATTGCCTTCTGCATGGCGATATCCGCCTTCCCAGGGAACAAGGCGGTCCAATACATCCTTCATGTCGCTTACCACGTCCGGGTCGGCATGTTCGTTGATGGTTACTCCAGCCGTGGTATGTGGAATGTACACGGAAATCCACCCGTCACGAATCCCCAATTCATTGGCTGACTTTGAGACCTGTTCCGATATATCAATGAATTCCGTGCGATAATTAGAGTCTAAGGATATCTTTTTCACTGTTGCGCCATACTAGTCGATAGTGTACACAATGATCAAGACTAGTACATGAGTGCACCCAGACCAAGTTTCAGGCAATACTCTCTCACTGCACGGGCGTTGAAACCAACTACCGGAAGGAACACTGCCATACCGTATAGCCCGCCATGCGCGGCTTCAACAGTTTTATCAGGCTGGTCGGGCAAGACTCGCAGGAAACCCGCAATTTTTACATACAATCCGCTTTTGCCCCACATGTCGGAAGTCGGAAGCCGGATTCTATTGGAACAATCCACACAAACAGCCTCGGGTATGAGGATTACTGCCGTCACTGACGGGAAAATACCACCATTCCAAGAGTCATGAGCACGGTAATCCTGGTCCAATCGGCCTCCCTTATCTTTCTTCTTTGCCTTTCGGCGCTTTTTTCAAGTTCGGAAATCGCGTTTTTTTCGATGGACCCCTTACGGATACGAAGACTGGGAGAATGGGACACCGCATCCGCGGACCGGATAAAGCATATGCTGTCAGAGCCTACACACCTGCTCTCAACCATACTCATAGCCAATACGGTGATCAACGTAGTTGTTTCGGTGGTCGGCTTTGCCATGGCTGAAAATCTATTTCCAGGCCGCGGAGAGGGAGTGGCCATAGTGGGCATGACACTGCTGCTGCTTATTTTCGGAGAGATCGGACCAAAGCGCATAGCCATGTACTGGCCTGAAAAACTATGCAAGTTGTACGCTCCGTTCATGCTTGCAACAATGAAATCCCTTACACCGGTACGGCATGTTCTGGAAAACATCACAGAAACCTTTGATCATGTGTTCAGGCCGAGGGGCCGTACGCTGTCCGAGGACGAATTTGAATCTGTTGTGGAAATGAGCGAGGAAAAAGGCGTGCTCCAGGAAAACGAGCGCGCAATGGTAAAATCCGTAATTCGCCTTGAAGATCTTCAGGCACAGGACGTAATGACTCCCCGCGTAGATATAATAGGCATCGACCTTGAAAATCCATCCGAAGACCCCGTGAGCATTGCAAGGCGCAGCCCGATCAGACAGCTTGTTCTATATCGTAATCAGCTTGACCATATTGACGGCCTGCTGGATACCCGCGGGTTTCTTCTCGATCCCGAACACAACCTTCAAAACGCCCGTATACAGCCTTACTTTGTCCCGGAGACCTGCTCTCTCGATAAATTGCTGGCTCAATTCCTGCGCGGCCACCGGAGAGCGGCTGTAGTTGTTGATGAATACGGGGGAACCGCCGGAATCGTAACGAGGGGAGACATACTTGAGGAAATCACTGGAGACATAGACGATGAACACGCATCTCATGCACCTCTATTCGAAAGCATGGGCCCGAACCGCTGGATGGTGGATGGAGCCGTAAGCCTTGAAGAGATAAACAACCGCCTCGATCTGGACCTTAACGCAGAAGGTGTCGACCGGCTATCAGGATGGATAGTCGCCCATATGGGGCGTCTACCACATGTGGGTGAAAACATATCCGCCCAGGGTTGCAGAGCGATTGTCCAACATATGCGCAGGCATCGTATCACTCTTGTCCTCCTGGAAAAGCTGAATGAGCATAAGGAGCGGAAATCGTGATTGAAACATGGGAAATCGCGGTACTTATAGTGTGCTTTATTGGAAGCGCATTTTACTCCGGCATGGAAACCGGAGTCGTATCCGTTAACCGGCTGAGGCTTCATCATTTGGTGAGAAACAAAAAGAAAGGAGCGGAAATCATCCAGAGCTTTCTGGACAAGCCGGACCACCTCCTTGGCACAACCCTGGTTGGAACAAATATCTGCAATGTCGCCGTCTCCGTTACCGCGGCAAGCATGGCAACCGTCTTTCTCGGAGCGCAGGGATTCTGGATAGCTTCACTGATTGTGACCATAGCGCTCCTGGTAGGCGGCGAATATATTCCGAAGGCATGGTTTCGAAGCTATCCGGCATACCGAGTCATACCCTTCGCCCGCCTTCTGCAAGTCTCTGGTTACGTATTCTATCCGGTCAGTGTTGCCGTAACCACGCTGGCGCGTTATCTGGTTCCCGCACCCGACCCGGACGAGAGAAAACAAACTCCCTTCATAACGCGTGAAGAACTGAAGCATCTCACCCGTGAAAGCGAACAGGCAGGCTCTTTTTCAGCTGATGAGCGCAGAATGATTCACGGCGTGCTTGAACTCACACGCAAACCCTGTTCCCTCATCA
>SLRP01000188.1 GCA_007130845.1 Kiritimatiellia bacterium
AACAACACTGAAAACCATTCAAGCCGGAGCATTGCCCGCTCCACTGCTGAATATGCGAGATAGACCTATATTAAACAACCAGCGTTGCCGATATGAACATCTACAGAAACGGGCACGAGCTTATGTCCTATGGCTCTCCAAGATCCGCGCCCACGCCCGGTATATCCATCGCTTCGGCGCGGTGAATTGGTTTGCCTGCCGGATCCACCAGTCGAGCCGTGACGAATATCAGCAGATTCTCCTTGCGGCTTCTTGACGCCTCCGTTCGAAACAGGCGGCCGATTAGCGGGATATCGCCTAGTAGCGGAATCTTGTCGCTCACAGTGGTCAACCGTTCGCGAATCAAGCCTCCCATGACAACAGTCTGCCCGTCCCAGATCACTATGCTGGTAGTGACATTACGGCTGGCGAATACCGGTTGGGGTATATTGAACACGAACTGCTCAACCGAAGTAGTTCCCGTAACAGGATCTATGCGCGGAAGCGTAATGGATGATCCATACTGGATCCAGTCTATCAGCTCCGCCACTTCGGGCGCCAGTGCAAGGTCTATCGTATATCCGTCAGGACCAACGGTAGGCGTTACGTCCAGAATAACGCCCGTTCTCCGAGTCTCAAACTGACGGGGAGTTACCACCGGCGGTGTCACGATCGGGAGATCGCCGGTACCCCGGGTCTGAGCAGGGTCGATATCGAATTCCGTTGGATAAATAATCTCGCTGACGACTTCAATCCTCGCGTTTATTCCGCTCCTAGTTGTAACCCTGGGCGCTGAAAGGAGGTCGACATTGCCTTCCTGATCAAGCGCATGCAAAACAACCTGGAGTTCAGGATTTGTCAGTACACTTGACACGGACAGGATATCGCCAATGAAACCGGGCGAGTCGGTAGTACCGCGCGCAACCGGCGTTCTAACCCCGTCGTCCAGACCGAAGAAACGCAATCCGCTGGTAATACCGGAGGGGTCTCCGTCAACTTGAATACGTTCACGTCCTCCCACCGGGCCGGTTCCTCTCTGCATGAATTGATAATCATCCTGCAGAATCCACTGCAGACCTAATTCGCGCAGATCGTCCTGAGCCACTTCTACAAATCGCGCCTCAATTTCAACCTGACTGGGAACAACATTCAACTGCGCTAAAATTCTCTCGAATCTTTCCAGATTTTCAGGGGTATTGGCGACTATGAGCTGACTGATAGTCGGATTATAGGTGATGGATGTGCCGGTCGGAAATGGCACACCTGCCTGCTCAAAGAACTCCTTCACATCAGTCCGGCCCGGGGCCCGATCCCGTTCTCGCGGCTCGAAAGCGGCAAACGGGCTTGCACGGTCTTCAGCCGGCGCTTCCCTGCCGGCTATGATATCGACGAATGAGGGCTGTACAGGATACATCCGTGTGACAATTCCGGTTACCATGTCCGGAGATGTTATCACTACCGCTCTTTCTTCAACCCTGAAACGAAGCCCTGTAACTTCCGTTATATACCGAATAGCCTCCATCAGGGAGACGCGCCTCAGGTTCAAGGTAATGCTCGGAATATCCCTGGCAGTGGGAGCATCAGTCCGTCGGTCAGATTCATCATCATCCCAGTCCCCCCATGGATTGCTTGGATTTCCTCCCCTTGATGATGAGGGGTTGCCTGAAGATGGATTTCCACGTTCTCCAGGGAGGTGAAGTATGATATTTACGCCTTCGCGATCCGGATCCAAACGCTCGCTTGCATCAACAAGAAAACTTATGACATCCCGGATATTTGCATCTCTGAACTCGATTCGAGGAATAATGATTTCGTTCAATTTTTGTCTTAATTCCTCGACTTCCGTCACGTCGTCCACAGGGCGCGGATCGCCAACGCCGGGAGGAAGATCAACTTCCTCGGCGCGGGGAGGTGTCCATGCCTCCCTCACTTCACGCATCATTCTCTCCGTAGTTGCTTCCCGGTCCCTGTCGGCTGCAGCCCGCTTCTTCTCATCAATCCTGCGAAGAAAACGCATGGCCTCCACATTGTACTCATCACGAATGAGGGCTGCTTCATACAGCTGCTCAGCACGGTCCAATTCGCCGGCGTCGAAATATCTCCGTGCTTCCTTTAAGATCTCGGTAACCAGCCCGCGCTTTTCGGCAATTTCCGGACGCTCATCCACTGGAACCGGTCTTTCGGCCTCACGTTGACGCCGCGCTTCCTCCCTGGCAATACGACGGCTTACGAACAAGGCGCCTCTGTGGTCAGGGTTAATATTTAGAGCGGCGTCGACATTCTGACGGGCAGTGCGCAAATTTCCGTCTTCACGGAGAATGTCCTGTGCAATCCTGTAATGGGCATCCGCCAGGCCTTCAGTGGCCATATCCCGTTCATCGCGCGTTGCAGGTCGATCTGGAATATTTTCTAGCGCCTTCCTGAATTCATCCCGCGCATCCGAGTAATTGCGATTTCGCATCGCACGAAACCCCGATTCCAAGGCCTTCAGACCCTCTACTTCCATTGCCTGACGGCGTATCTCCTCTTCCCTGGATACCGCCCTAGCAGCTTCCTCCGGTGACATTTCAGGCTCTACAACAGTTTCGGGCTCTATTTCAGGATCAGCAGGTTCAGGAAGATCCATCGGGACAGGCTCGGTTTCCTCCTCCGGTTCCTCGGGCTCATAAGGCTCTACATCCGGGAGTTCGGGTTCGTCAGGCTCTACATCCGGAAGATCAGCCTCAATATCATCAAACAGGGCATCGAGATCGAAATCGTCAGCTAGTATAACCGGAGCATACGACACGCCCCCCACAACCAAAAAGATCGCCAGAGCTTTTACAAATCTCATCAACATGTCCTCCTGAATCAGGCTACGAGCTTAATGCCCCTGTTTTACCACTTGTCATTTGAAATCACAGAACCACCGTACTTACGTTTATCCTGTTAAAAACACTTAATTTATCGCCATTTTGACAGCCGCTATTTTGCGATTACATAAAACCCTAAAAATCATCCATA
Organism: Kiritimatiellia bacterium; assembly: GCA_007130845.1. Taxonomy (GTDB): domain Bacteria; phylum Verrucomicrobiota; class Kiritimatiellia; order SLAD01; family SLAD01; genus SLRP01. The sequence continues at coordinate 2,983 of SLRP01000188.1, forward strand.
TCCGTCAGGCCAGGCGCAAGCTCAAATTCATCGGGATCTGCAAAATCATCTTCCGGATCCAACCTTTGCCTTCGCTCGCCTGGTTGCAGCATATCTATTTCAAATTCTTCGTCCAAATTCAGATCATGTATTAATACGCGTTCGCGTCCAATGTCAATTATGTTATACTCATGCCCCCGGTAAGTAAACGTGTCTTCACTCCGCACCCGGAATGTTTCGTCATCAAGTAGTGACACTATAACAGCATCACGTTCACGTTCCTGCACCCTTCTATCCATTACCAGCCGTATCTCGCGGTCATCGCGGGCTAGAGTGAGCACCGACTCATCGATTCGGCGCCCGTCTTCGCGTTCACGGAATCTCGACTGATAATCCACTATGGTAAATCCCTCGACCTTCTCGCCCATTCTACGGAAATAAGTGCGGTCGGTTGCACGGGAATTAATCTGAAACACCTCGTCGTCCCCGAAATCCTGCACACCTTGAAACATCAGCTCAAGAGGTCTCTGCCTCACCTCTTCAACACGGAACCGAATAGCGAAAGGCGGATGATCATCCGGATCAATAGGGCTGGTACCCCACTCATACTCCTCTCTGATCGTAAACCCGTCCCCGTCGACATCACGGTCGGCCATTGTCCTGTCGAACGGATCCAGTCCGTACTGCGTGTACCAATTGTCGGGAATGCCGTCACCGGTTGTATCAAATTCACCGCCGGGCTGTTCATGCCCGGTAAAAGGACAGATCTCGGCGTCATACGGGATGGGCGCCGGAATATTTTCCGGGTTAACACTGGAAACACGCAATTCGCTGACCATCAGATTCCGGTCCAGGACCTCTATCTGGTATGGGTTATTGACGGTATTGAGGATTGCATCAAACCGCGCCGTATCAATTTCTTCCATTGGACGGACAGGCTCTTCATGGTCCCATCTGGCCCTTTCAATTGCCTGTCGGGCCTCGCCTATTTGAACAAGCAGAAACAGCGCTGATCCAAGTAATGCCAGAAGCACCACAAGCAATGCAATCTTCTCGTAGTGCTCCTTCATCAATGGTTTGATTCGGCGCACTGGACTCATGATTCCCCCCACCCTTCCAGCTCAAAACGGTATATTTCCAGCTCCAGACGGACACGAACCCTTTCACGTCCTGCAACAACCCGGTCATCTGCGGCCAGTGTTCGCGGCCTTTCCCTGTCACGATCCGTCCTTCTATCTTCATCAGGTCTGCGCCTGAGTTCGCGGGGCGACCTGCCCCGGAGATCATCTTCATTTGCCAGCTCCACATTCTTTATGACAACAAACATATCGCTGGACGCCAGCGCGTTCAAAGTCTGCCATAAACCTACATCCGAAGAGTAGAACGTCACCGCGAATCGTTCCTTGGAATACAAATCATGTTCCCGCCTTGGCGCCAAGTCTGTAAAGCCAGGCGGTGTCTCATCATCAGCCTCGGGAACGCCGCGGCGTCTGGGCACCAGATCCCGCTCCTCGGGAGCGTCCACGTCAAAGGTCGGCCTGTCAATCGACACAATCTCGTCCACACCTGCATCGGCAAGCAGCCGGCATAGCCGTTCAATCATTCTCACCTGAACGGTAAGGCGTGGAATGTGATTTGCCTGGGGAAGCGCGCCCATGGCGTAGCGTTCGAATCCGAAGGTGAACCGTTCGGGTAACCGCATATCGGCATCCCTTGCATACTCGTAGAGACCCCGGATGGTTCGTTCCACAAGTGTAGGGAACGCGGCCCGCTCCATGTCTTCCGGGTCAATCTGGCCGCTGGCCAGGTCCTCCAGCAGTACATCAAGCATCTCTTCCATAACAGCCAGGTTTTGATCCAGCCTTTCGACATTATCATCAGCGGGATAGGGATCACGATTCTGAAGGCGTTCAAGTGCACTTGTCGAGGCTTTCAATTCTGACTGGACCCGGACATACTCCCCGCTGAACCGCCACAGCATAACAGCCATAACGATCAAAATCACCAGGGCTATCGACCCTCCAACCACCAGCACCATGTACTTACGGACATTCATAATCTAATCGGTTCTTCAAGTTCCAACATGAGACGGAATTCTCTTACAAAGGCATTTGGATTGACAGCCGGCAAGTGGGAGATCTCTGTTCCATCGGTAAAATACGCCGACGCACGGAGGTTGTCCCTTAAATCCCTGACAGGTCCTGCGGAATCGATCTTGTCCAGATATCCCAGCCCGGATATCTCAATTCTCTTCAAATCCCTGAGTTGAGCCGGCCTCTCCGCCGTATCACCAGGGGCTGGCCTGCGACGCCTGGCCGTGTCCCTGTCCTGATCTTCAGGTTCTTCCCTGACAACCCTTACGGCCGTAAGCCACATACCGTCCGGGATGTGTTTATATATCTCATCCAGGATTTCCAACCACTGCGTACGCGAATCAACCAGCCCCTGCAGGCTGCCAACCTTCTCTTCAATTTCCTGCAAGTCGCGCTCCAGGGGAAGCATGCGCCCTTCCACTGCCTCATATTCCCCGACACGTTCACGCAAAGCCTCGAGTTGATCCTCCCCCAGACTGCTCAACTGATAGAAATAGGCGCACCAAATCGCAAGGATAACAACCAAACCGTATGCCGCGGCAAGTATCATTGGCTGCTTTCTGCGCAGCTCCTTCTCAGCGGCAACCTTGGGAGGCATCAGGTTTATTTCGATAGGACATGTCAGAGTTCGGCGTAACCCGAGACCTACAGCCTCCCCTAGGGTGTGTGCTGATCTCCCAATATCCTCGGACTCAATAGAGTCGGCCACGGCAACGTTCATGAACGGGTTGAAGTAATCAACTTCAGCGTTCAGTTTATCCTTGAAAAACTGGTCTGTGTACGGAATCACCGAACTTCCGCCCGTCAGGAGAATCCGCTTAGGCCTGCTTCCGTCCTGTTGCCCCCTGTAGAAATTAATTGAACGGTTGACTTCGGCGTGAAGTCGGGTCATCACCCCGCGCACACCCTTGGAGACCTTGTCGGCCGTTTCTCCCGAACTTTCGTACGCCCCGCCCCATGCTACAAACGCATGTGTTTTTTTCATTTCCTCGGCATCTGAAAACGAGTTTTCAAATTCACGCATGATCTGCTGAGTAATGGCATTTCCGGCCACCGGAATGCTGCGCATGAATACGCGGCTGCCTTCTATGAAAATAAGGTCTGTGGACCGCGCACCCATGTCTATCACCAGCGTGCAACCATCCATCGACTCGTAGTTATAACGGACGGCGTTGTAAAGTGCCACCGGAGCCACATCCACAATATCGGGAAACAAGCCTGCTTCTTCCACTGCCCCCGTAAGGTCCTGTATGATTTCCGACTTGATTGCCGCAAGCATTACATCCAGCTCGCCTTCCCCGCTGCCTATCAACTGATAGTCCCACACGACCTCATTGATGGGAAACGGGACGTTCTGCTGGGCCTCATACTGGACTATCTGGAAAACCTTGTCTTCGGCGACCATTGGAAGTTTGACAAACCGCGAAAATACGGACTGCCCGGATACAGAGATCAAGACCGGGCCCTTCTTGAATTTATATTCATGCAGGAGTTCATGAATAGTGCTGGTTACATGCGTGTTTCTGTCGCTTTCAGCATGAGGCTCCAAACCCAGGGAAGATATTCCATATTTGACAAGTTCTATACCCCCTGATTTGAGAGGGACGAACTCGGCCATCTTCAAACTGCTGGAGCCAATATCCAGCGCAAGGATGCGTTCATGGTCAAACATATGATCCTAAATACTGAAAGGTGAAACGTTTTACAACCTTATTGTTTCTCCCGTGATTAACGCCCATGGAGAAGAATGGAAGTAATGCATTAAAGACCTTCTAGTCCTGTTTTATCATTTCGTAGTCATCGGGATTTACCACGGCAAAAGGTGTCTGATTTCGATTCAGGACATAACCGGTAGAGGGAGGCAATCTTTCCCACCATCTATCATCGGCACGTGGTTCCGACTCTATAGCCAGTATCCTGCCTTGAGAACGCACGACCACCGCCGTTCTGAATACGTCGCCGTATCGTTCCAGGGTGCTCGGGTGAAGATACACGGTGCTTTGAAGATCACGCCCACGCCTGATATTCATATACGTCACCTCGCCCTGAAACATGTTATATTCAGATTCTCCCTGTCCGGGGTTACGGTTGCGCATGACGATGTAATAAGTAAAGGTGGCTTCATCAAGCCAGTCAGGCCGTACTTCGTACTGGGTGCGCACCTCAAGCCATCGCAGATTTCTTCTGCCTGAACCTACGCCGGATATCGAAATTCGGGGTGCCTGGACTTCGCGAGCCTCTATGCGGCGGACACGCAATAAGTCATCATCTCTCTGGGCAACTGCCTGTTCAGGAACGGCAAATAGAAACGCCAGGCCGAATATGAAGCCTAGCGTTGTGAATACTGATAACTTCATGGTATTGTCCTTTCTGATAATGATGCCAGATAATTTCGCGGCACACGCATCCTAAATTCAACCCAGCACATCGGTCAACATTACAATATACTATGTATATGATCGGTAACAAGGCCTTAATAAACTCCTAACTGTCGCTTGTGCGAACCCCGCCGCACTTGAGCGTACGCCGCATCCGCTCAGTGAATTTAACCTCACGTCAACGTGAATTAACAAGCAGTAGGACAATTAATTGCCATTTCAATGCCGTACCATGGGTTACCGACATTGCTACAGAAGGATAATCAGATTGAATGCATCCGGCAGCAACCGGCTCATTCCCCTTTCTTCACACGACTTTTAAGCAGGTTGACAGCGACCTCGTTTTCATACTCCAGGGCGACATCGAGCGCAGTTTCGCCTGTATCGGCGATTATGGAAGGATCCGTGCCTGCGCACAGAATGATCTGAATAACTTCCCTTCCCCCAGAAGCGGCGGCTTCGTGCAATGCAGTACCGCCGAGCCTGCTTCTTGTTGATGGATCCGCGCCTCCTTCAATTAGATTTCGAACCATTTCAACCTGGTCTTGAGCCGCGGCGTGATGCATGGGTGTCCATCCTATCTCATCAAGCATGTGCGGATCGGCTCCGTGCTGCAAAAGCTTCGCGGCAACTTCCGGCATGTCACGTTTCACACACATGTGAAGCAATGTTCTACCGCGCCCATCTGTTTGATCAACCTCGGCACCGGCCTCTATCAGCCTTATTGAAATTGCGGCACGACGTCTGAGCACAGCCTGTTGAATCGGAGTCAGCTCCGGATGAGCGCCACGGTGCAGAGAATCAGGGTCAGCTTTCAGATGCCTTTCAACATCAGCGGCGTCCCCTCGCGCTATGGCTTCATCAATTGTTGAATTAAGCGTCAACTGAGGCACATCTGAAGGAATTCCCTTGTCAGGAACCTCCAGGCCTGCCATCCATGCCGCGGCATTCAAAACCAGGGTTCTGAAACCGTCCTTACTCCAATTATGATGGAAGTGTCCTCCTGTAACGGCAAACGTTCGGGCGCCGGAATCCGCAGTTCTCACCCATGCTATTGCCTGCGGGACGCCTTCTTTCAACTCCGCACGCAGTTGCGGATTCCCGGATCTGGGCCCGTCCGCACCCAGAGAGTCTAGCGGAGGAATCGTCCGGATCAAAACCGCGTCCGGTTCATGTACAAAACGGATGCCGTAATACCACTCGTCCCGTACGGGCTCCCATACCACTCCTCGGGTAACAGCATGTTGTCCGATTTCCGCGTCCTCCAGGGTCCATACAGGATTGACAGAATGATCTACAACAAAATGCCCGCCAAGTGTATCATCGAAGAATTCCGCCATGTTTTTAGAAGATGGTTCGAGAGCAAAATGCACAACCCCCAATCCCTTTCCCTTCTCTACATGCCGCTGCAACGCAGGAAGGTTGCCGGCTGCAACATGTCTATCCAAGCCGTCGCTGTAAAGCAATACAGCATCAGAGGAACTCAGCAGGTCAGGCTCCGGCCATCCTTGTACCCCCAACGCGTTTACAGGAAGTCCGGAATCGTTGAGGCACTCCGCAAGCAATTCAACCCCCTTGCGAAACTCATGCTCTCCTTCTCCGTGGCTGGTTTCGCCCGCAATCAATAATACAGTCCTGAGCTGAGCGCCCCAGGACTGGACAGCCATCATACAGCAAAGCAGCAATCCCGCCCAATATGCCGGATAATATTTCACCACTCGAAACCGCCTGGTTTTTCAGTCATGTACAGCAGGATCTCATTCCTGCTCACGGCCAATTTTCAGCATTAACCCTGCCAACCCCTACATGACTGCCTTTCATAAAGTTTACGGCCACTCACCCGTATTTTTCAACCCATCTGCAGTCATCCATGGCGCGCCGATACCCGAATGACGTTCGCAATAATCAAGAATGGAATCTTCGTCCATTAAAAAGAAAGCTGTTGAAAGAGCGTCGGATTCCGTTGCGGCTGGAGCCGACGCCCAAACCCTGCGGCCATTTTCCGTCGGCCGGCCAGTGTGTGTGTCGATTATATGGGCTCCGCGGACAGCGGTACCCGAGGCGCCGACACTACGACCTGTCAGTAGCACGGGTTCCCGTTTACCCACCAGCAATGGCCAACCATCTTCACCTTCAGGCGCATCCATCGCAAGAACGGTGCTTCCGCCTGCATGAATGAAAGCGCATTCCAAATCCCATTCACGAAGAAGTTCTGCAGCCCTGTCCAGTGCATATCCTTTTCCAATGCCGCCTAAATCCATATCCACAGGTTCCGGGGACCGGATTCGCGGCCGTTCCGGATCCACTTCAAGCATCGAAAACCCGTTCGGCTTTCTATATGACGGGTTGAACAGGCCTGATGTTGAATCATAAACTGCACGCGCCCTGGCCAGACATTGCTGCAAGTCGGGCGTGACCAGCACCCATTCATCTGAAGGGGAACGATTTACCGCGTTCAACTCGCTTGCTGGATCGAACCTGGTCAATGAACGTGCAATTTCATCCACCAGTTCAAACACTTTTCTGGCCGCGCCGGCTGCATAACCCTGCTCATTAGCCTCGATCGTCAACCCGAAGGTCGTGGCCATTGCTCGATGCGCATATGTCAGACGTTGCACGATTACCCGCTTACTCTGCTTCGGCATAAGCATCGATAATTATATCGACGCGATCTCTCATGGCGAATCCGCCTATGCCATCATAACCCAGGTCCCACCAGTTTCGATCGACCCGGAATTCCGCGGTGATGCGGAGGATATCCTCCTCCCACCAGATATCAGCCGGAAATGAAATGGTTTGTGTTTCCCCACGCAGGGTCAGGTCGCCGGTTACTGTATAAATGCCGTCACCATCGCCATTTCTCACAATTTCAGACGACTCGAAAAAACCATCCGGGTGGTTCGCAGTGTCAAAAAAATCTTCACCCAGCAGCACATTTGTCAGCCGCTGGCTTTCGCTCATTACCGAGTCCATGGATATGTGAACATTAATATAAGCCGTTTCGGGGTCCCTGTCGTACACCGCAATATCGCCGTCAAAAATAAGGAAGCTGCAATCCTGTGATCCGCCTACATAATAGCCTGTAAAATTCAATTCAGTGTTCGGGTCCAGATGATAGACCTGTTTATCTCCATCATCCCGCGCTTCGAATTTTTCGGTCCTGTCAATCTCCGCTTTATCAGCTGTCTCGACCCGCTCCCTTCGTTCGGACATGGGCCTGTCCTCCGGACGCTCGCATCCTGCTGCAAGTATAGCAACCGCTCCGGCAACCATCAGATTAATCCATATATTTCTCATGTTGATCCTCTCCGTTTCTCCTCTTATTGCGTTTTCCTTATTTCATGTTCCCACAGATCCGACCGATACCATGCCGTAATGAATACGCCCGGACGAAGCCCGGTCATCTGGGGCACGTACTCTCCCTTGAGACTTGATTCTGCGACGGTGGAAAGTGCCGGGTCAAGAACGATGATTGGTGCGAACAATTCAGCCGGCATTTCGTTCCAATAGCCTACCCGTTCCAGACTCCTTAGATACCATGGAAGGGGCCAGTATTCAGCCGCGGCCACCTGCACCACACGTTCCGAGTCCTCAAGCATTTCAGCCATTCTTAGAATCCGTTCACTCACCCTGACGGCATCCGGGCTGGTGTGCGAGTATGCATACGGTACACGCTCGTCAGCCGCAAAGAAAAAGGCGGCACGGTAAGCCTGCATGCCCAGATGCGCAGTCCCAACCCCCAGAGCCACAATCACAACAACCTTCCACAACATGGATCCATGAAGCATGACCAGCCTTGAAGCGCCCACTCCGGCCAGCACCGCCGCAATCTGCATTGGGCTCAGCATCAACCATGGAGTCTTGTAGGGTATGACGCTGTATACGGCAATTATTACAATGGCATAACCGCCGAGAATTGACACTGCAAAGGGATGACTTACGGCTCTTGAAGAACAGGACCTGCCGGATTCGAAGTAACCGGAATTAATTCCAAGCAACCTTCTGCAAATGGCCCTCCAATCCAATGACAACATCACCCCCATGGAGGCCAACATCAATAGAAACAATTCCGTCCACACAAATCCACCGGCCTTGTGCCATCCTATCCACTGAAGATGCGTAAACCAGGGTTTTTCATGTCCCTGTCCAGTAGCGCGATCCGCAAAGTGGAAGTAGGTGACAACACTGTCCGCCACCCCTTGAATATTGCTGAAAAATGACGAATACAGAGTGACAGAAACTACAGCTGCGGCGGACGCTCCTCCAATTAATTGACGCCATGGGATATCCCGGGCCTTGAATTTCACCCTCTTTCGGATTTTAGCCGGACGGCTCATGTACACAATGAAAACCGCTCCGGCAAGTGCCGCAAACATCAAGGCCGACGTCTCCTTGGTCGCATGCATAAGGCCGGCTGATATCCCGGCAGCCATGACCCATGCCGTTCGCCGCGAATAAGCATATCGAATGGAACAAGTGAGGAATGCGAAGAAAAAGAATACAAGCAAAGTTTCCTGAATATAATAACGGGCGTAGTAAATATTTATCGGGGATACGGCAATGAATAGGGCTGCCCAGCAAACCGCTTGCCACCCGATTATCCGTCTCCAAAGCGCAAGCATCGGAATCAGTGCCAGGCTGAACAATACCGGTAGAAGTCGCAGAGTTGTTTCAGACAACTCCGCGCCGGTTCGTTGTCCGGCGATCCTAGCTAGCGGCAGAGTCAGATAGTAGAGAGTAGGCCCGTGAAATTCCGAGGGGTCGTAGACATAGCCTTCACCCTCAAGAAGTTGTATGAACTTCATGCCCTGCACGGCCTCGTCGGTGTGCATAGGTCGGCCGGCAAGGTCAACGACCCGTAATGCCAGCGCAAACACAAATACGAGAATCAGCACCGGCAACCCAACCCGCTCGAAGATCGGGACTTGCATACGCCCCCCGCCTTCCGGATTACAGGTTACAACCCCGGCCGTTATTTCGGCAGGCCATACACCTCGACTTCAATGTAATGGTTCATGTCGTTCGCGGAATTTCCGTTGCTGTAAAGTCGGACATAGCGTGCCTCTATCCCGTCCACCGGAATCAAACGGCCTTCATAGGTCTCAATATAGGCCGGATCATCACCAACGCCCAGACCTGATGAGTTGTCGTGATCGTTGTTGAACACCGTCTTCACATCTTCATTGAACTCCGGATCATTTGAAAGCTGCACTATCACATCATGATAAATGCGCTCCTGCGCATGGAAATGCCAGACGGCAACGGCATGAATTTCCGCCTCTTTCTCGAGATCTATCTGTACCCATTGCTTGCCTGGGCCCAATTCGACATAATATCCCGCGTCACCGTATTTATCTCCATCGGTAATATATTCGAGCTCGCCTATAATGGGCCATTCTTCACTCGAAGTAACCGGCTTGCCAAGTGCCAGGTTCCTGGTCCCTTCGGGCACATTTATCGGCGGCCGCGGACCGTCCCTTGGAGGCTCCAGATGAGGGATGTCGACCCCCGAAGGAACCGGTGTCCCTACGAAAAGAGGAGGAGGCAAATCAATTTCCAGCGGCACTTTATCATCGGCCTGAACCTTGACGCCCCCAAAACCGAAAATAGCCGCACACAATATCAATGCTATGAACGTCTTCAATATAATTTCCCCAATCCTTGATTTTCGACAGTAAAAAAATCAACAGCGAAATCAAACAGTTTTTCCACGGAGTATTTTAAACCACAAAGTCTTTGCTGTCAAAGGCGATTCTTTTCTGATGACTGACAGCTTCGTTAACCTTGAGAACCGTTACCGCGGATGCGAAACCCTCTTCGGCAGGGCAGGTCAGCGGTGTGCCATTTCGAATGGCATCAAAGAAGTTTTCCACATGCGGTTGATGGATTGGTTTATCCAGAACAACAGGAAGATCCCAGGCATCCAGCACGGCTGTCTCACGGACATCAACCAATCCTTCATCTGAATCCGCGTCGGTTCCCCCGGCAGTCTTCTTCAAGATTCCCTGCTCAACATATTTATCCCATGATTCCGCATGTGCTTCGCGATAAGCCTGATTCCATGTCGGACTCTCGGATATTGAAAGTGTACCGTCCAGTCCCATGAAGCGCTCGTGATAACCCAAGGCGCTGGTGGTGGTCAGAACCTGGTAAAACGCGCGCGCAGTGCCTGAGTTCGTCTCATAATCATAGATCGCCATTACATGGTCATTATGTTCGAAGTAATCATAATAATCGATGCCGCCGCTGGCGATTACCCCGCTGGGACGGGCTTTAAAAAACCAGTTGAATATATCAATCTGATGAGCCCCCAGATCCGAAATGGGTCCGCCACCGTATTTCTTGAACCAGCGCCAGTTGATCAACTCAGACATTGATCCATAGCCAAATTTATTAAGCTCCGATTCGTCCATTTCAAATCGTTCCGGCCATCGAGCCGGTTCGCTCCTTGCACGATTCCACTGGGCATTGGCATAATTAAAAGGCCCTCCGAATATCTCCGCCTCGGTAAGAAGTTTTTCATATGCATGAATATATCGCGGGTTGCTGCGACGCTGGTGCCCTATTTGCAGTAGCTTACCGGTTTCATTTGCCGCTTCAACCATCTTTCTGGCGTCGTCTATCGAGTTCGACATCAGCTTTTCGCAGTAGACGTGTTTACCTGCATTGAGCGCATCGATTGTTTGCGGCCCGTGCACCCAATCAGGTGTCGCGACAATTACCGCATCAAGATCAGGCTCGGCATCAAGCATTTCCCTGTAGTCCTCGTAGGCATTCACATCATGACCGAAACGGCGTAGATAATTGGATCCATAGCGCTGATTATATGACCATATTTCGCAAACGGCACGAAACCGCACATCCGGAATTTTAAGGATGGAGTTAATAAGCACCCTGCCCTGTTCACCCACTCCTATGAGACCTATGTTAAGAGTGTCGGTTCCCCCGGAACCGGCCGCCGTTCCAGCCGTCACATTCCTGCTCATTGCCAGACCGGCCCCGGCGGCCATGCCGGTCTTCAGGAAGTCCCTGCGATTAATCATGTTCTTTTTTTGCATCGAGTTTACCTCTGATTTTCATTTTCCCGCCTTGAAGGCATGTTTAGAAAAGCCTGCGAAGAAACTTCATCCCAAATGTTTCAAGCGGCGCACGGCTCTAATTTCCTTGTATTTAGTTAGAATGTATTGAGCGGGTGCAAACCGTAACCCACATCACAAGATAATATCTTACAGGCGATTTTCAATTACCACGCCTTCTGCAATAACCATCCCCCAATGAAAGGAATACCGGCCATTTCAGCATGCGCCCGGATTTCAGGAGAAGCACCGCTGCATTCATGTCATTTTGGGATTTCCATTTACTTTGGAGGCCGCAGAATATGCACAATGCCCACCGCAACAAGCAGCAATCCGGCCACCGCCATTCCTGTCCTGCCGTACTGGTTGTATAACTGGTACAAACTGGCAGGAACGATAATCAATAATGCCAACCCCATGAATGCATTCCAGGCCACACGACGTCCCCCGCGTGGCATTTCACTACCCAGCAGTGTCTTCTGATTCATCAGCAGGAAGAACGAGATATAAGCCAATGGGATGAGTAAGAACGCGAACATTGACGTGGGCACAACCAGCCATGGGCCTGCGGCGTGCCACCAGAATGGCGCAAACACTCCCGTTATAGGGAAAAGTGTTCCGAATCTGAACCACCAGCCCTCATGGGGTTTCCTGAAAAACTCACAGAACCCTATGCCCGATATGATCATGAGCAATGTGACAGTGGAAAACGCCATGCCAAGCACGCCTATGCCGAATATATACTGGGCAAAGATCGTTCCGGTAAAAGGTTCCAGAGCCCTGGCCAGATCAAAATTATTCCTGCGCACCAAAGTAGCGGCCAGATATCGGTCATATTCAGTAGTTTCATCTATCAATGAATCGACCAATGTGTCATGGGCCTCCTGGTCCTGCTCAGCCAATCTCTCAAGGTCGGCTCGAAGACGGATACCGTCATCTTCAGTCATTGCCACCAAGGCCCGTTCCAACAAATAACCCCGGTATTCTCTTTGCTGTCCGCTCGAGGCCCGAACATCCTCGGGCAGTTTTTCAGTATCAACCCCGAGTTCTTCATGGATTTGCGCGAGCTCATCCGCATCCATCAGTCCGTGCTGAGGCACCAGATGAAACTGGCTTGAGGCGGCTATTACCACACAGGCAGTGGCTATCAGGAAAGGAATCAGCAGCCCGAACCCAAGATCAAACTTCATGAAGTTTCGATAAGACTTGCCCCACCCTCTCTTGAGCAGTGAGTATCCGAAAAGGAATGTCATATTAATGCCCACGGCGGTAGCAGCGGTGGCCACAATCACGCCGCGCTGGTCCCCGACAATTATTTCCTCCCAGTAGCCGCGGTATTCCGACGGAACCTGTGCGAGCAACTCCACGAATCCTTCAGCAGGACGGAGGACCATTGCCGGATTAGGAACAAATCCCGCGAGTATGGCGCCCCAATCCAGCTCTCCAACAAGGCTAAGCCGTATTACGACCCCTATAAAGGAAACCATGATTAGAGCAACCATGAGCTTTATGGAAAGCTCGAACAGCTTTACACCCAATCCCCCGCGTCCGTAATTCCACGTAAAACATATCGCCACGAAGAAAATCAGGGAGACCAATACCAGGTTACTCGCAAACGGCGACAGCATGCCGCCTTCCCCGAAAACGCCTGGCATTAGATTCTGCTGAAATACACCTATGCCAAGGGTGTATTGAGGCATAACCCATACCATGTTGGCTACGAAGGCCGCCAAAGCCCACCCCCAGCCCAGCACGGGATTGACATGCCGGTTTACAGCGCTAAATGGCCGTTCACCGGTCGACAGCGTCACGTAGGCTATGGCGCTCAGCATGATAATGCCGATCAACATGGCCAACGGCTGGACCCACAGCATGCTGGGCCCTGCCAGAACGCCCAGATAAAGGCTGCCTGCCAGAGATCCGCCTCCCAGCGTTATTGCGCTTTGAAGAAAACCGGGGCCGGACAGGCGCAGATAGGTAAACGCCCTTTTGATACCCCCGGCTTCATCCGCCTCCCGCAACATCTCAGCTTCGCGCCGAATTGTATCATCCTGGTCGGCATGGATTTTTTCCGTGTCCCTGTCATTCATGCTTCACACTCCTTGGTAAGTGTTAATCCCGCTATCAGGCAGGAAGCTCGTAGCCTTTTCGGCGCTCATAGTCCAGGTACTGGTTCGCTTCGGGATCTCCCCTGAATTCCTCTTTTACCGGATCCCAGTGCAGACGCCTTCCCGTCCACCGGGCGATATTTCCCAGATGACATACAGTGGCTGTGCGGTGCCCTATTTCCACATCCGCGATCGGCTTCTTCCCCGTCTTGATGCATTCAATCCAATCCCTGAGGTGATTCCTGCTCAGATAGAGCTGGTGTTCCATGGCCTCAAACTCATGGGGGCGCACCACCGCCAACTCGGGAGGATCTGTGCGGAACGATCCGCGGTCAAGTGTCAATGTCCCCTTCTCTCCCACAAAAATTGCGCCGGGCAACGGAGCCTTATTATTGAACTCCATGACAATTCCCTCGCCACCGTCATCATAACGCATGAATACCTTGGGTTCATTTGGGCCTTGAAGCCTGCCTCTGCGGGGTTCCTTCACTATCCATGGCTCGAACGGTTCTCCTTCGGTCCATATTTCTACCGGACCCGTATGATCCATGCCAAGAGCCCACTGAACCTGGTCGATTCCATGACCGCCCCAGGTTCCAAGTTCCCCTGAAGAAAACTCCTCAAGGGAAATCCAACCCGGATTGGCCCTGGAAAAAAACACATTTTCGTCGTACGGAACCAGCGGCCCGGGACCGCACCACATCTCCCAGTCCAATGAATCGGGCGGCGCACCACCTGGAAGCGCGTTCCGCATCGGGCTGGGATAGTTGTATACGATCACCTTCTTTATGCGGCCGATAACACCGTTTCTAACCAACATACAGCCGCGGTAGTTGTCGAATATCGATCTCTGCTGACTGCCGGTCTGGTGCACCACGTTGTAGCGGCGCGTTGCTTCAACCATTTTCCGGCCTTCGCTTATCTTGTATGTAAGCGGCTTCTCCGTATAAATGTGCTTCCCTGCCTGTGCGGCATGAATCGCCATCGGTGCATGCCAGTGGTCCGGCGCGGCAATGACAACCGCGTCTATGTCCTTCCGATCCAATGCCTCCCGGTAATCCCTGATGTCGCCTCTGTCATCATGGACATCAACCTTCAAGGCTACTGTAGCATTGTACATGGGATGGCTGAAATGCTTGGCAAGCGCAGCACCGCGGGCGCCGACTTCCCCTCCTTCGCCCTCGCGGGGATCTCCCAAGCCGATCACCGCCAACACCAAACGGTCATTTGCACCCTGCTTGCCTCCCATGCCCATGACATTCCGCGGCAGAATCATCGGGCCTGCGGCAATACCCGCTGCTGCGGCAGCGGTATTCTTGATGAATGTCCGGCGGTCCAGGGTGGATCTGTTCAATTCGCGCTTCGCGCCTTTATCTTTTCCATTCGCATTCAACGATCCTGTATTGCCCATGCTACGATTGCCTTTCATGGTTGTTAATGAATCCGGTCTGTCATAAGTACGCCGCGAGCCTGCCCTTGTCCAAATTTCCGATGACTATGCAAATTATGTGAAGGGAACGTCAAGTGCGTCCCACAAAATACTGCCGGGCTCATTCCAGTTCCGGATTGGGGTCCGCCAGTCCATCCTCAAGATCCAGCGCCCATAATATTCCTCCAAGGAGATGAGCCCTGTACTGCCTTGCGACCTCTACCGGATTCACACGCCCCTGGAAATCCGGATCCAGACTAAGAAGATCCTTGCGATGACCCAGGGACGTGAAAAATACACGGCCGTCACCGGCCATACGGCACCAGGAAATTGGGAAATGACCCTTTTGGTCCGGATGATTAGGGTGATGCCGCATATACCATAGAGTGCGCACCTTTTCAGGATCATGTCCTTCAAACAAATAAATCTCTTCACGGGGTATGTGCCATGTTTCGCCGATCCCGGCGTTTGCGGGATGGTCCGTATCCCCTGCATGCAGTGTAGCCTCCACTTGCGGCCCATGTGTGTCGAATTTACCCTGAAGCATATCGGCAACTCGCGGCTCGTTTGGAAGCATAAAACTGGCTGCATGGATTCCAACATATGCACCGCCGTCCTCGACCCAGTCTATAAATCCGTCGACATCCGGAAGCGGCAAGCGTCCATACGTGTTGTTGAAGATAACGGCATCAACACCTTTTTCACGCAAGGCATCAGGTGACAAGATGCTCAATGCATTCCGGATCGCCTCCTGCAGTTCTGCCTCCTTTTGCCTCTGCCTTTCGTCATCTTCAGGGGTCCAAGCAGCTACGGCCTCTTCATATTCCGCCTTCAGCTTTTCATAACGCTCATGCCACACGGGAGCAGCATCTTCTGCGGGACGCCGCGGTCTGCGAGGCAGTTGCGGAACCTCTATGTCGGGCTGCCTGGCCCATGCAACGACCTCAAAACGGTCGTCTGCTTCGTCCATTTCAGCCAGGGCCTTGTTGATGTAAGGGATGCTGTCATGGAAAAATCCTACGGTTATGGAACACACCACGACCCGCTTGACATCTTGGTCGTCGGCCAGGGCGGGAACCGAAAATACAATAACCAGGGCGAGGGCGATTAAAACAAAAGCATTGATTCGGAACAATTTGAATGATTTCCCGGAAATTACGTCCTTGGTATTCATGCTATGCATCCCTGTTTGAGATTAATCATGCCTTATACATTCGCAATGCTCAAGATGCAGATTAACACAGCATGCGTCAATGCCGCAAACTCTATGAGCAATTCAATCTACTCCAAAATAGCTTCCTCCCTCAATCAGAAACGAAAGGGATGTGTTGGATTGCGATGTCTGCCCATATCATCGGCCCCGGATTGACCTTTACGCAGGCAAACCGTATATTACGAAGGTTTACATATGAAAACCGATATCGACAAATCAAACTTGAAACGGCCTGCAATATGCCTCGGTGGAACCCGATATTTCGACCTGCAGGCAGTGGCTGAAATGGCCGGTGTGAGCCGACAGACGCTGTGGCACTGGAGATCAAGGGGAGGAATACCGGTCGGGAGGAAGCATCGAAACAGGATGTTGTTCACCGAGGATGAAACAGCGCTGATAATGCGCCGCGCAGAGCGCCTTGAACCCGCTGAACGAAGTGCGCCTGCAACAGCGGACGGATCCACCCGCAAGCTGCGGGTTGTCATAGTTTATTCAGGAGGCGTCGACTCGTCCGTACTGCTTCATCAAATGGCGCGCGACGGGCATGACGTGTGCGCCTTAAGCATGGACTACGGACAACGGCATGGCCGCGAGCTCACATTTGCAAGTTCGATGTGCCGGGCAATGAAGATTAAGCATGAAGTCGTGGACCTGAACTCAATAAACCGACTACTTCAGGGAAACAGCCTTACGAGCAAAAAGATATCCGTCCCGGAGGGGCATTATTCAGAAGAAACCATGAAGCATACCATTGTTCCGAATCGAAATATGATCATGCTTTCAATTGCGGCCGGATGGGCGTTGTCCATGGGATGCCACGCCGTAGCATATGCCGCACATGGGGGGGATCACGCGATCTATCCGGATTGCCGCCGCGAATTCACGGAAGCGATGGACCGCGCGCTCCAGCTAGCCGACTGGAAGGAACTTCGGCTTCTATGTCCCTTTGTCAGCTGGAGCAAGGCGGAAATTGTGCGGCTGGGGCAAGAGTTAGGAGTGCCCTTCGAAAAGACATGGTCTTGCTATAAAGGAGGCAGACAACATTGCGGCCGCTGCGGGACCTGTGTGGAGCGACGTGAAGCATTTTATCTTGCCGGGATTGCAGATCCCACCACATACGCCTCAACCGCCCCGCCTATTGAGGAAATGATTTCAAGCAACTGGAGAATCCGCAAATGATAACTTGCCGCAAGGAATACCGGGATATACCGTTTGCCCACCGCCAGCCTCATCATGACGGTCACTGCGCGTTTATTCACGGTCATAACTGGAGCTTCGCATTCACCTTCGGATGCAGTGAAACCGATCAGAACGGATTCGTCATGGATTTCGGAAGGCTTCAGTTCATACGCCGGGAAATCGACAAGAGGTTTGAC
>SLRP01000157.1 GCA_007130845.1 Kiritimatiellia bacterium
ATAACACGGGCTGTCGGCGGAGTGAACTGGAAGGCATACGGCCTGCCCCAGCCGAAAGGGTCGATACCGCTCGGGCCGATGGTGATAATGGCCCACATGGCCAGCGTGTGGGTCCCCTTCACCAGCGAGAGTAAGGAAGCGGTTGCGCATTACCAGGAGATCATCCGTGAAATGATGTTTGCCATGCAGGAATGCGGCCGACGCCTCTCCGTATACCTTAATAAACGGAAACGTGCCGCCGAAGCGGAGCGCAAAAGGGGATATATCGAGTTGTATATCCCGCACCTGGCGTTGGGCCTGAAGGAGATCATCGATTTGAGCGACCGGGAAGAGAAAAAGGTCGTCGACAAGCTCCGCAACATGTTGGAACGGACACATTTGGATGTTTAAACACAGCAGGAAGGGAACTCAGAGAAGCTAAAGACGCGAAGCATGCAATAATATGATCCCGGACGGCGTTCACGAACGCCCGAGGATGAGCAGACTCGACCCCAACGGGAAATATCATTTTGCTTTTATAAGACTTCTCGTCCCTTTGCGTTTAGAAAGGGGTTCCCTCGAGAGTTGCGGGGATTTTACATTGATAACTGTTCTGATGAATGAAGAGATAGGAGTCTACGAGTAGGTGTAGGTGTACGAGTAGGTGTAAGAGTAGGGGTAGGAGTACGAGATTTCATGATGAGTTTGGCATTCGACCATGAGGATCTGAGAGTGTATCAGGCGGCAGCCACCCTTGATGTTCACGCCGTGCGGCAGGCGAAGAGTGAACAGGATGTTGTAGCGGGCAAGAATCAGCTCGTCGATGTTGTGCGCATGCTCATAGCATGGGAACGCAGTCTGGAGGAAAACTAGCATGTCTCCCCTTACTCGTACACCTCCTCTTACACCTACTCGTACACCCAAATCTCTTCAGGCACCGGCAAGGATCACAAATGCCCATCATAAATCAGCCGGAAATTCCGGAAGCACCTAGAAAGGAACCATCACATGGCGAAAAAACCAGTCAAAGGGCCCGAAGTGATTTCCAAGAAGGGCGCATCCCGCAAGATAGTGGATATAGCCGATGGCATTTACAAGGATGTCATGAGGAAATCGAAAAAGCCGGCCATGAAATTTCCGATACGGTCGCTTTCCAACGTCAAGTACGACGTCAAGCGGGGCCACTTCGAGATACTGGGAAAACAGATAACCCGCACATTGTCATACAACACCGTTAAGGGCTTCGCTCAATCCATGCGTCTGCTTGCCACCACAAAGAACGATCTGCTGGACAAGGACGACATCGCCGGCAAACGGGAGGTTTACTACAACAGCAAGAGCTGGGGTGAATGTCGGTTCGATCAACAACCGGAAAGCGACACGCTGCTCGATGACATAGAAGCCATGCTGTCCATCAACCGCGAACAGTTGGGCTATATCCCTGAAGAACGCGGAGGTGAAGTGTGCGGGCCCATCGTTGTTATCGACAAGGATCCATCCACAGGCAAAGACATTCGGATCGACTGCGCAAGGCTGGGGACTGGTGCATGGAGCGTGCCCTCACGGGTCGAACACCTGCGCTTCGAATCAAAGGCAAAATTCCTTCTGGCAGTGGAAACTTCATCACTGTTCCAGCGCCTGGTGCATCACAGATATTACGACAAGGCAAAGTGTATCCTGGTATCAATGAGCGGTGTGCCTACGAGGGCCTGCCGCCGCTTTATACGGCGCGTGGCCGATGATTTAAAAATGCCGGTTCTGGCTTTCACGGACGGGGATCCCTACGGTTACTGCAACATATACCGTACGCTAAAGGCCGGTTCGGGCCAGGCAGCCCATATCAACCGCTATTTCTGCGTGCCCACCGCCAAATTCCTCGGGGTTACCCCCCAGGATATCATTGATTACAAGCTCGAGGATACGACGCATCCGCTTGAGGAGGTTGACATCAAGCGAGCGCGCGATGCGTTGAAGAACGATCCGTTCATCAAACACCATAAGGAATGGCAGCGCGCTCTTGAACATATGATGAAAATGGGTGTTCGCATTGAACAGCAGGCTTTTGCCAAATATGGCCTCAACTTCGTGCTGGATACATATCTGCCCGAGAAACTGAAGAAAGGCAAATTTCTTCCGTAACAGAATACGCAGGATTCAGTGTAATGGAAACGCAAAGACGCAAAGGTAGGATAAGGCGCAAAGAAGAATGAATTGGGAAGAGTCACGTAAAAACGCAACAAGAGTGAACAAAGGCACTAATGAAGTAATAGACGTAATCGCTGTCCGGCTTGCCGCGTCGTAGCCCGAATCCAATAACACTGTTTAAGCCCGCCTACGCAAAGCTGCGGGAGGCAACCTTCGCGGATGCGAAGGGCGAAAAACCTGCCTCTTGTCTAAAGTGGTCGGGGCGGTGGGATTTGAACCCACGACTTTCAGCTCCCAAAGCTGACGCGCTGCCAGACTGCGCTACGCCCCGTGCGTGATCTATTAATCCGTCGATATGAGCGGATAGTCAAGATTGTAAGTGATTTTCCGTAATCATCTTTTATGTTCAAAGGCCTTGTTACAGAGACAAGCTCCATTCGCGAACTTAATATAAAGCCGTTTTGTTCCCTGAAATCCGGCTTGTTCGATAATTGAACAACATGTTTGCGACCCCTCAATCGACTCCATCCCAATCCGGCCCCGAACACCGCGGTTGTCAGCGGTATATAAATCCTCTAAAGTGCGCACATCATGGAAATTCTTACTTCAGACCCGCCGTATGGCTTGGTGATCCTTGGCGATATAGATGAAACCCGGCACGCATGGGAGCGTTTCTCTGCAATTCCCGTGGACTGGGATCTCATGAACAATGCAGAGCCCGTTCAAAGACGGAAAGCGTTGACAATTGCCAAGCCGGTATCGTTGAAGGGTCCTGGAACCTTTCTTGGGAAGGCTGAGCGGACCGTTAAAATCCGTCCATCAGATGAACCCGGCTGGTGGTTCAGGAGATCCGATCTTACAGGCCGTCTGCCTGTCCAGGTTTCAGTTCACAATGTTTGGACCACTGGAGGAATCGTAAGCAATATCGTACTGCGCAGCGGCCCACCTGAAAATTATATCCGCATGGTTGAACATATCATAGCGCTGAGACTGGGTATGGATATAGATAACCTTGTCATAGAAATGGATTCCGGAGATCCGCCCCTTTTCGACAGGGGAAGCCTGGATTTGGTCGAGGCCCTGGAAAACGCAGGAAAGCAGGAATGCAGCGGCACAGTGGAATACGTAACAGTAAAGGAAAAGGTAACCGTGGGTGCATCAGGCGGAAGCTTCCTGTCGCTGGCTCCGTGTGATCCTGAAAATCCGATGTTGACCATTGATTGCGCCGTGGATTTCAAGACAGCAATAGGCCGGCAGCGAATCAGATTTCCGGTTGATTACAAGAATTTCCGTTACGGCGCCGAAGCTCGTACGAATTCATCCGCCTCAAAGAAGTTATATTGCCAGTCCATCGGCAAGGTATTCGCAGACGTGCGTAACCTGGGATACACGGAAAAGAACGTTCTGATTGCCGGCAGAAAAAAATATTTGAATGAGCCGAGATTGATTCATGAAGGGAAATCACTTGAAGCTGTATGGCATAGAGCCGTCCTTGATCTTCTAGCCGCACTGGCATTGATAGACCGCGGCCGCTTTGTGGGCCATGTAACATCCTATAAAGCCGGCCATACGCTTGACGTAAGAATGATACGCAGATTGTACCAGATGGATCTGCTCAAACCGGTTGATATTTAAGTGGTATCCAACTAAAAGGCGCGCACCGGGTGATCAAGGGACTGTAACGGTCTACCTCTCTCTGCCTTTACGTTAAACTCTTTCTTCCCCCACATATTCCTCCGCGCCTCAATCTTGTCCTTTCTTTTCTTCTCTTTCCTCAGCGTTTTTTCTTCTCGGCCTTCTTCTCAGCCTTGATCCTCTTCTTCTCAATTTTTGCGCGAGCCTTTACCTCGTCCGCCGAGGAAGGAGACGTCTCAGCCTTCTCGGATTTTCCGCCTCCCCGCCAGCGTTCAATTAGCCATTGCGCGCCGAATCTTCCAACATAGGCTATAAAACCCATGGCCAGCACCAGCAGGATCCATTTCAGGACATCCCATGCTGTCTCAAATGATCTATCCACATCCATAATCGGTCACGTTGTTCTGCGAACGCCAAAAACCGGAGCCTATATTTTGCCCGACAGACTTTGCCCAACCGCACCAAATTAATCAACATTGAGGACTCATGTTCAATCGCTCCACTTTTCCCGCCGAAAACGGTGATTTGTGCCGGAGAGTAAACCCTGGTCGGATCTTGACGGACGGCTGCGGAGCCTATGTTTCCTCGCCCTGGCGGTCTTTCTCAACGCCGGAATGCCCCGAATCGGGCGCCTGTGACATTCGAGGAATCACCAGTTTCTGGCCCACGCGCAGGGTGTCCGGGTTTGACAGTTCGTTCAGATCAAGCAGTTTACGCTGCCGCACGTCATGTTTTTGCGCGATGGATGACAGAGTATCGCCGGGTTCAACCACGTATGTATGGGTCTCTAATTCCCCCGGCTCCGAACTCTCAGGCGCTTCTGCTTCTCCGGATTCCGGCGCGGATGCGATAGGCTGATCTGAAATTTCCGATACGGATGTTTCCGGTCCGCGGCAACTCTGCGGGATGATAACGGCGGCCACACCCAGGATATGAATCGTCACCACCCATCCTACGACGAGCGGAACATTTATTGTGGATTGAGATGTCCTTTTCGATTTCATCCGTTGACTCTGCATAGTCGATACAATTTCAATGCTGTTACCCTGAAGCATTGCGAAATCTTTTTCAATCCCGGATCGTGAATACGGCTCATACTCCTTTCAAATGCAATCCACTCTGAAAAAAGAATAGTTCATCGCAATAAAGGGTAGTGTACAGCCTTAGCACGGACTAGTCTACGAGTCGAAGCGTGTGCCGAGTTTTCTATTTGCGTTTGTAATTTCTGATTCATCTCATATGACCTTTCCGTATTCCACCATTAGAAAAGTAGCTGGTATTGTACACGGACCACCTCGGTGTCGCGCCAATCGTCGGCGTCGTGACGTTGTTGCCAACCGGCCTCTATGTGAATTTTCGAGCGATGTTCCTGATGAAAAATCTGAAGTCCGCCGATGAATTCCCGCGCCTTTCCTTCATCCCGGGTGTCATCGGGTGAGGCCTGTGAATAACGCAGCACGCCAAAAAGGCGCTCGGGAAGAATCAAATAACCTCCCTGGGCGTTAATACCAAAACCATTAAAGGACGAAAACCCGTATTCCCGGGGATCTACCTGCCGAAAGAAGGCGCTGGCTTGAAGCGAATAGCGTCTTTTCTGGAAGACCGCGTCCAGGGTATTAGCAAAGACATGTGCGGTTTGCATCTCGTCGTCCCAGATATACCAGTCTCGAACTGCGCTCTGATTCGCGTACCAGGCTCCGGCTCCAAAAGAGAGATTGGCTCCGTCTGCAGGCTCTACCAATGCTTCCGTTCGGGGATACTCGCCTACGGGCGACCAGGTGACACGGCCGGATAACATAACCCCTTCGGTGCTCTCGCCTGAAAGGTTCCGTCCTTCGCCGCCAAACACGCCAGCAGCATATCGCACATCCTTAGCGGCGCGCCCGTGAAGGGTAACTCCTACATCTTTTCCACCGCCACCCGGCCACTGGAACTCGTTGTTTGCGGTGGAGCGCTCCGTAAAATGGTGCCGACTGCTGGAAACGTCACGTTCCCAGGCGAAAGGAACATTGTATTGTCCCGCCCTTACCTGAAAACGATCGGAAAACCTGTAATTCACGTAGGCGGTATCAAGCCGCGCATTGTCCCTCAGCTCCGGCATGACACGGAACTTAAGATTCTCGCCGATCACGTGCCCCCGGAAATCCACTCGAAGACGGCGGAATCGAGCGCGACTTACATTCTCCTCGCTTTCCCGACGTTCAAACTCGAACCGTGGCTGAATGCGCCCGCCGATGTTCAACCGGAATTTTCTGTCGGGCGATTGGATAAAAAAACGGCCGTTCTCCAATCCGGCCACGCCAATACCCTCGGAATCCATAAATTCCCGCATCTGGAGGAGAAATTTTTCTTTATCGATATCGATCCGC
>SLRP01000239.1 GCA_007130845.1 Kiritimatiellia bacterium
AGACGGCTCGTATAAAGGAAAAGCGCTGATTCCCGGTAAAAGGGAGCATATGCTCAGATTTGAGCAAGAAGCGTGGTCCATGGGGTTCCGGGATGTTGCCGGCATAGATGAAGCCGGGAGAGGACCGCTTGCCGGTCCCGTAGTTGCCGCCGCCGTGGTTTTTGAGAAAGGTTTTGTTGAACGGGAATCGGAAAGGGTTTTGAAAGGCCTTACAGATTCCAAAAAGCTTAAGCAATCCGTCCGCGAATCATTTTACGATATCTTGAACGATTCCCCGCATGTGTACATCGGGGTGTCCGCGGTCAACGCATCGGAGATAGACAGCTTGAACATACTGCAAGCCACTCGCGCCGCCATGATTCGAGCCCTTGAAAATCTCGGCAAACCCGTCGGGATGGCTTTGATTGACGGCCGTCCTATGCGCAGTTTCCCCGGTCACTGCCGCGCAGTTGTTCGCGGTGATTCCCTTAGCCTCTCTATCGCTTCTGCCAGCGTCATTGCAAAGGTCACAAGGGACAGGTTGATGTCAGGGCTGGATCAGACATACCCGGAATACGGATTCAGGCAGAACAAGGGATATGGCACCGCGGCGCATATAAAGGCGTTGAACAAACATGGCCCATGCCCCGAACACAGGCGTTCTTTCGCCCCGGTACGTGCAGCATGCCGATTGAAGGAGTCGATCGCTGCAGCATGTTCAACGGATTCAGGCATGTAGTATGTCGAGATGCAATTTCCCTTTGATCGCGAAGCGGCTCGATAATGTCTCCATACGGCAGAGTATAATGACACTCACAATCTGTTACGGCTGATGATATGGCCATTCAAGCGCAGTGTCCCCATTGCAGGACCGCTGCATATGCGGACCGGTTTATGGGGTGAAAAGCTTGCCGAGCGAATGTTGAAGAACAAAGGTTACCGCATCCTGGGTAAACGGGTCAGAGTTGGGCGTCGCGGCGAACTCGATATTGTGGCGCGGTCGGGTAACGTACTAGTGTTCATCGAAGTTAAAACCCGCAGCAGTGAGAGATATGGACGAGCCATGAAGTCGGTTAACACCTCTAAGAAAAGGATATTAGCGCGTGCTGCAATGCGTTATATGTCTCAATTGAAGGAGCGCCCACAATATTTCCGGTTTGACGTAGTGGAGGTAATAGGTCGTTATGGCGAAGGCATCCCTATAGTCAGGCATATTGAAAATGCATTTTCATTGCCGAGTCCATATCGTGTACGATGGTGAATATTCATGACAAGGGGCTCATATAATTTTCAGAAGTCTTCGGATGTTTCAGAAGCGGGAAAGTTCCGGCGGCTGTATGTATTTATTCTTGTTTTATTATTCATGTCTCCTGCAGGAGTGAAATCGAATAATGAGGCGCTGGAATTTATGGATAGTCTGTATGAGGCGGGCCGTTATTGGTTTGAGGAGCATGCCCCTGAAGTTATTCGCAACCATGTGGACATTCCCCAACGCCATGAATGGGCTCAATTCTGGCAATTCGTGGAGGATACACACCGGACCATGTCGTATGAGGATATGGCCTGGATCCGTCCGGAGGCAGAGACAGCTCTGAAGCTTCTCAAGTCGACCCCGATAGGGGAGCCGTATGCTGTCTGGCTGGAACAGTACATGCATTACATTCACATGGCGGAATCAGCGGTAAGGTCGGTATATGGTCAATCGCATCGGGATCGTGTGAACCCGCAGCCTGGTCAAGGTATTATACCGCCTCCGCGTCCCCGGGTGCTTCCAGCCCAGGTTAAAAGCGATGTGCAAGTACAGCGCATCGCCGGAGACCAGAGCAAGTGGGAGCGAAAGTTATCCGTTCATCCTCCACCGGGAATGGCCGAAAGTCTTGTTCCCAGTCTGAAATCGATATTCGAAAGTGAGGGTACGCCTTCTGAATGGGTATGGTTGGCGGAAGTAGAATCCTCTTTCAACCCTAAAGCCCGCAGCCCGGTTGGGGCTACGGGCTTGTTTCAATTCATGCCTGCTACGGCAGAGAGTTTCGGTCTTCAGCTGAGCCCCACGGATGACCGCCTGGACCCATACAAGAGCGCCCGAGCGGCGGCCCGATATTTGAGATATCTGCATGACCGATTTGATTCATGGCCGTTAACTCTTGCTGCATATAATGCAGGGGAGGGCCGGGTGGGCAGGCTTCTTGATAGGCATGGCGGTAAAGCTTATGAAGATATAGCGGATTATTTGCCGGTTGAAACGCAGATGTATGTTCCCAAGGTTCTGGCTACCGTTTCAATAAGGGAAGGAATAGATCCTCTGACTCTTCCTGCTCCGGGCGTGCAAGCGGCTTCTCTGTAATCATCATCATCATCATCATATCTAAACGGATTTCACTGCTTTCATATTGACCCAGTCCCGTGCGTGCGACGCCAGTTCCCTTGATCCGCTTATATTGAGTTTTCGTTTGATATGAGCGCGATGAGTCTCGATTGTTTTAATACTGAGAGACAGCTCGTTGGCAATCTTCCGGCTGCTCATGCCTTCACCGATTTTTATAAAGATTTCCAATTCACGATTACTCAAGCGTCTGTTTGGCATATCTTCGTCTATTTCATTATGTCCGGCAATGTTGTGCAGTATCCGGTTTTCAACCTTGTCACTGACATAATAAAAGCCATCCATTATTATTTTCATGGCCTTGATCATTATCCCGGGGTCTTCGTCAAATCTCAAGTAACCATGAGCGCCTGCACGTAAAGCGCGTTCCGCATATAGAAGTTCGTCAAGAGGCGAGATGATGAGAATGCGAAGATCCGGAACATGGTTTCGCAATTGGCGGGTGAACTCCAACCCTCTGCCTTCGTGTACGTCCATATCAATGATAACAAGAGCAGGCTTGTACTGACGGATGGTGTTGAGAACATTATTCAGGTCTTCCTGTTCAGATGACCACTTTAAATTCTTTCCTAGAAGACCAACAATTTTTCTGACATTTGCCCTGTGTTCGGAACTGTTGCCGACAAATAGGACAGATTGCAATGCTGAGACCCTGTCTTGTAGTTCTTCCATGAGTGATGCCTTTTATCTGTATAACCAATGTAGCAATCTCTCAATTGGGGATGGAAAGAGCAATCAGGGGGATGCCTGTTTTCTTATAAGAGAAGACCCTATGCAGGGTTAAGGCCTTTTATACATCAAAGTGCGTTGAAAAAATGAGCGGCCATGATAATGCATTCAAGGTATTCAGATAGAAATAACAATTTCGGAATATTCGGGAATTTTATGATATTTACCAATAGCCGATTATTCAGAATCATCATTTCTTGACGTTTCAGGCGGTTTGTTTATCATTTCGACATGTCGACATCATCAAGCAAATGGCCGGAAAAATCTCCTGGAATGCCGGTTGTTCTGACCATTGCGGGGTCTGACAGCGGCGGCGGAGCCGGCATACAGGCTGATCTCAAGGTTTTTTCAACACTCAATGTGTTTGGAACTACTGCAATTACGTGTGTAACCGCTCAGAATCCCGAAGAAGTAACGGCCATATATCCCATTGATCCAGACATTGTGATGAGGCAGATTAAGGCTGTATCCGACAGTTTTCCCCTTCGCGCAGCCAAAACCGGGATGTTGTATTCCGCGGAAATTATTCGAATGGTGGCCATGGAGGATATTCGAGAGGGTATTCCCATTCTGGTTGTGGATCCGGTGATGGTAGCCGCTTCCGGAGCGCGGCTTCTTCAGGCAAATGCGATTGACGCATTATGCAATGAATTATTACCCAAAGCCCGTGTAGTAACTCCAAATCTTCACGAATCGGAAATCTTATGCGGGCATTCCATTTCATCAGTTGAAGAGCTCAGGGTTGCAGCGCGTGAGATAGGCGATCGTTATGATGTGGCATGCATTGTTAAAGGAGGCCATATCAACGGCGAGGAAATAGTTGATGTGCTTTATGACGAAGGGGATGAATATATATTTCGGGGCCGGCGTATATATGCCGAAGAGACGCACGGGGCAGGTTGTGCTTTTTCTTCAGCTCTTACAGCTTATCTGGCCAAGGGTGAGATAATGGCTGAAGCCACCCGAAAGGCCAAGGAGTTCGTCGCTAACGCCCTTGTCAATGCGTTGAAAGTCGGCAGGCATAGTCCTCTCAACCTGATGTCTCAAGAAGGTGTGCCCACATCCTGATACGAATACGGACTCTAAATGGACTCGGTACACATCGTATTCCGGGTCCACAAACTGCTTTCGCAGGCCGATCATAGGAATTACAGCAGCATTTCTTTCCGGTGTAGGCCTCGGTCTTTTATACGATACGCCAACTGCCATACCCATGTTTCTGGCATGGGCGGCCTTGTTGATATTCATAATTGGTTCAAGATGGTTTGCATGTCTTGTTTTTCTTTATGGAGCCATAGTATGTGCAGGATGGTTTTATGCGGAAATGTCGGTGAGTACGCCGTCTCAGCGGGAAATATCCGCGCAATTGGCGCGTCCGCGAGAATATGTATCAATTCGCGGGATAGTGTCTGGAGATCCCGTATCCGAACCAGGACGTGTTCCGGGTGAGGTTAGCTGGCGCTTTCCACTGCGCGTAACAGGAATGAACCGTTTGGGGAACTATCAGAAGGCTTCGGGCACTGTGGATGTCAGGTGGTGGCGTGTGCCGGAGAATATGGTGCTGGAATACGGGCAGTACCGGGAAATGTCCGGAGTTATTACGGACAGGAAACACGCAGAATCTTACCGCCTGAACCTTCCTCCTTACGATTTCCGGGTGGATTCGGACAAGTCACGTCTTGTGTCATCGGGCAGAGGCTCGAATTTTGCGGCATTTTGTTATCGCATGCGCCATCGAAGTTGGAACCTATTGGGACGCGGACTTGAAGAGTTCCCTGATCATGCCGGAATTGTACGCGCCTTGTTGCTGGGTTACCGTCATGAACTGCCATACGATCACAACAGATTGTTTGCATCCACCGGCACGCTCCACATCTTCGCCATTTCCGGGCTTCATGTCGGAGTGGTGGCTCTCCTGTTTATAACGGTATTAAAATCATGCGGTCTTTCAAGGCATCAATGGGTGTATTATTTGGCGCCGTTTCTTGTGATGTACACGGTGGCCACCGGAATGAGAGCAAGCGCGATGCGGGCCTGTGTTATGGCCCTTGTGTATTGGTCTGCTTTCCTGTTCCGCCGCAGGCCGGATTCTCCGTCCGCCTTTGCCTGCGCTGCGCTTTTGATTGTGGCCGCAGTTCCGACTCAGCTTGTAGCTCCAGGATTCATATATTCGTTCGTTATTGTGGCGGGCCTATTGCGACTTTACCCTGTCATATCCGGACCTGCAGCGTCGTTGTTCATCAATAATGATCCCTGGAGCATTGAACTTCCCAAGGGCTGGATTCGTTATTTGCACGGAACACGACTTTGGGTGCTTGGTTTAATGGGAACATCGACGGCAGCATGGCTGTCATCAGCTCCCCTTACCGCGCATTACTTCAATCTGTTATCTCCAATCGCCCTGCTCGGAAATCTGGTGGTCATTCCAGGGGCATTTCTGATTGTATTGACCGCCTGCCTCTCTTTGATTGCCGGATCGGTGTGGAGCATAATGGCGGAGGTCTTTAACCATGCCAACCGTATGTTTTTGATCGTGCTTATTTATTTTATCGAAGGCATGTCCCAGGTTCCCAACGGCCATCGCAATATATCTTCTCCGCATTGGGTATGGATGCTTTTATGGTATGGAATAATATTCGGGGGGTTGATCATAAGAACCGCCAGATTTCGGGCAGGTTTTCTGTTAGCTGTACTGTGCATCGTTACTGCGGGAGTGTGGAACCACGCCGCCTCCCGAACTACAGCATTGGATGTAATGGACGTTAGGGACGGCCATGCTACGCTTATCCGTGTGCCGGGCAACATGACGGTATTGTACGATACCGGACCACGGCACGGTAACTGGCGTCTAATGAGATATTTGAGGCGGCAGGGGGTCAATCGGCTGGATATTCTGATTTTAAGCACTCCAACCGCGCCATATCTAGGTGGTGTAATTGATATTCTGGATAAGATCCCCGTAGGAGAGGTCTGGATGCCGCCTCAGGAAAGCCGGTCAACAGTTTACAGGGATGTTATCAATGAAA
>SLRP01000007.1 GCA_007130845.1 Kiritimatiellia bacterium
CCAGGTCGGGATGGTTGCTGACAATCAACGGGATATCGACCTGCAATTCGCCTGCTTCATGCCGAGAAAGAAGGTCGTACAGGCAGTGTGCGTGCCTGGAAACGAATATCGCCATCCGTAACCGGTCCGTTGAGAAATGGAGACTCCATGTTGCTTCAAACTGCTCAACCAGCGGGGCAAGCCCGGCCTTGATATTATCCTCGGGGATGGCAAAACCATCCAGGTCCCATTCAACGCGCATAAAAAAAACGCCCTGCTCTTCATCCACGTGCTGTTCAAGATCGATAATGTTGCCGTTGTTACTGGACAGGAAATCGGTTATCGCAGCCACCACCCCTTTACGATCAGGGCAGTGCATCAGCAAAATCATAGATTTAATGCCGTCGGATGGATCTCTTTGTTGCGAACTCATGCTCCGACTATAGGACATGTCTTAAGATATCTTCAATAATTTACTGGTATTGATTATTACAGGCGAATTGACTCAAATTAGGCGACACTGAACAAAAAGGTGGATGAATAAGATGAGTCAAAGCGCAGGAGAATCGATGGAACAACCATCGACGGGGTGCACGACATTCCGATTGCCTCCAGCGCTTGTCCAACTTATGCTTGGCATGACTTTGACACAAGAACGGGTAAGGAGATTTTGACAGCGACTCAAGCCATCGTATTCGTATCGCTGCTAGCGGCGCTGGCCCTGTTCATCTGGGGGCGATGGCGTTACGATGTCGTGGCAATGCTTACCCTGTTTGTGCTGGTACTTGCCGGAATAGTCAGCCCGGACCGGGCCTTCTCGGGATTCGGACATCCCGCTGTTATCACCGTCGCCGCCGTACTTGTAATCAGTCGGGGCCTTTCAAACGCGGGTGTCGTAGACATGATCGCTGGCTGGTTGTCCCATGTCGGCAAGCATCCTGTTCTCCAGGTCGGCACCCTTACAATCGTAGTGGCACTGTGCTCGGGGTTCATGAACAATGTCGGGGCATTGGCTCTGCTTATGCCGGTGGCCATAAGAATGGCAAGAGAAAGCGGGCAGCCGGCCTCACGTCTGCTCATGCCCCTGGCATTCGGTTCATTGCTTGGAGGTCTGATTACAATGATAGGCACACCTCCAAACATCATCGTAGCCACGTTCCGCGCACGCAACGGACATGAAGCATTCGGTATGTTCGATTTCGCGCCTGTTGGCGCCACACTTGCCATAGTATGCGTGCTTTTCATATCGCTTATAGGCTGGCGCCTTCTGCCCAGACGCAAGGGCGAGGCCCAACCGGATGAGTTATTCGAAATTGAAGATTACCTGGCGGAGCTTCACGTGCCGGAATCCTCAAAACTTTCCGGGAAAATGCTGTCTGAAATAGGCGATATATCGGACGCGGAAGTTACCATCATTGGTCTGCTGCGAGACCAGCAACGTATTCCCGCATATTCCCCGTATGAAATAATAAGGGAAGGCGACATCCTCGCAGTACAGGCTGATTCAGAGGAGTTGGAATCTTTCGTAAAAGAAACCGGGGCAGACATATCGTCTGATGAAGAAGATAAAGAACCCAGGGTCAAAAGCGAAGATATCAATATGGCTGAGGCCGTTGTCCTTGGAGATTCGGTCATGGAAGGACAAAGCGCACGAAGCCTGTTGCTCAGATTAAGGCACGGAATAAATCTACTTGCAGTGGCGCGCCAGGGCGAACGGCTGCATGGAAGGCTGGCTAACATCCGTTTCAGGGCAGGAGACGTCATACTTCTGCAGGGCGCGCGCGAAGCCCTGCATGAAGCCATCACTGGTCTGGGCTGCCTTCCGCTGGCACAACGAAACCTGCAGATTGGACAACCCAGGCGCCTGATACTTTCCCTGCTGTTCTTCGGGGTTGCCATAGCCGCCGCGGTAATGAACGTTCTGCCAATTCAGATCAGCCTTACAGGCGCAGCACTGGCCATGATCATCACCGGTATTATTTCTCCCAGAAAGCTTTACGACAGTATTGATTGGTCCGTAATCATACTGCTTGGCGCCATGATCCCGGTTGGACTTGCGCTTGAAGAGACGGGCGGCGCGGCGTTGATAGCCGACGGCATGCTGAACGTGGGAGCCGAATGGCCGCCCATACTTACCCTGCTTGTGTTGATGGTAGTCACAATGACATTGTCGGATGTGATCAATAACGCGGCCGCCGCAGTGTTGATGTGCCCGATAGCATTCGGCCTGGCTGACGGACTGAACATATCCGCGGACCCGCTTCTGATGGGCGTAGCAGTTGGGGCATCATGCGCATTTCTAACCCCTATCGGACATCAGTCCAACACCCTGGTAATGGGCCCCGGCGGCTATAAATTCAGCGATTACTGGCGACTGGGCCTTCCCGTTCAACTCATCATTCTGCTTATCTCCGTCCCTCTGATCCCCAGCATATGGCCGTTCTAAAAACCCGGTTGAAACCGGAGAATATGCTGACTGGGTCTTATGAAAGATAACATTATTGCCTCGACACAGGGCATCGCGATATAAAGCACGGCTTGAACGGCCGGATATGGAGCGGCCATGATGCATGAGATGGAGTAAGCACATGAAAATCGGCGTTATGGGGGCAATGCCCCAGGAAATTCAACACCTCATAAGCGGGATCAGAAATCCTCGAAAACATGAATCAGGGAAGCGTGAATTCGTGGAGGGAAAGCTGCACGACAACGAGGTGGTGGCCGTGTTTTCACGTTGGGGCAAGGTTGCAGCTTCATCGACTGCTACAACCCTTATCGAGCGTTTTGGTGTGGAACTGATCATCTTTGCAGGCGTGGCCGGGGCACTCGACAGGGCGCTGAATATCGGAGATATAGTAGTGGCCTCACGCCTGGTACAGCATGACATGGATGCCAGCGCAATTCCGGGGGTCGAGCGATTCGAAATACCGCTCCTGGGCGTTCCATTCTTCGAGCCGCCGGCGGATATGGTGACAAAAGCCGAAGAGGCATCAAAGATTTACCTTGACATTCATATGCGCGAAGACCTTTCTCCTGACACACTGGATTATTTCGGCATTTCCGCTCCGAAAGTCGTTACAGGACTGGTTGCCAGCGGAGATCAATTCATTGCGTCTGACGCTGTAACTGAAGAACTGTGCCGGGCTCTTCCTGAACTGAAATGCGTCGAGATGGAAGGCGCCGCAGTTGCCCAGGTCGCGTATGAGCACAACATTCCCTTCGTGGTTCTGCGGACCATATCCGATAAGGCGGATCATTCGGCCGCTGTAGATTTCCCGGCTTTTGTAGAAAGAGTTGCTTCCAATTTCACGTTCGGCTGTGTATCGCAACTTTTGCGGATGTTAAGTGGAAACAACATTAGTGATCCGCATGCGTGAGATCCTCATGGGACTGCCCGGTAACCGGAAGCAGTTTGAATTAAACACTACAAGAGTTTATGTTCGATCCGGGTTGAGAGTACCACCAATCAATCCGCCGGCATTTAAACATATTCAGCAGGAATGAGCATGCATGATTCATCGATCAGAAAGACTGCTATACCGCTTGTCTTAACAGCCGTCATATGCACAGCAATGGCCGCGGCCGGTAATGTGTCAGATAACCCTTCCGGCGCGGAAACCGAATTCCGCAATCAGTTCGAACCGACTAAGGAATCGGAACGCAAACCTCCCGGCGATGCCCCGGAAGGCATGGTCTGGATCCCCGGAGGAGAATTTTCGATGGGTTGCGCGGATCCGCGCAACCTGCCGATGGGAGGGGGAGAACCGATGCGGGACGCCAGACCTATTCATAGAGTGAAGCTGGACGGCTTCTGGATGGACAAGACACCTGTAACCGTTGAACAATACGCAAGGTTTGTCGAAGCCACCGGCTATGTCACTGTCGCAGAACGAGTTCCGCTGCCTGAGGATTTTCCGGGCGTGCCGGAACAACTGCTTGTTCCCGGATCCATTGTGTTCAGCCCGCCTCCGCACGGGGTGCGGCTAGATGATTACAGACAATGGTGGAGATATATTCCCGGAGCAAACTGGAGGCACCCGGAAGGCCCCGGCAGCAGGATTGAAGGCCGCGAAAACGAGCCTGTAGTGCACATTGCATATGAGGATGCGATGGCGTACGCGGAATGGGCCGGAAAACGACTGCCGACGGAGGCTGAATGGGAATTTGCAGCGCGCGGCGGTCTGACTGGAAAGCCTTATGTATGGGGTAAGGAGCTTAAACCCGACGGACACTGGATGGCCAATATCTGGCAGGGTGATTTTCCGGAAAATAACACCGAGGATGATGGGTTCGCAGGTATTGCGCCGGTTGCACAGTTTCCCCCAAATGGATATGGATTATATGACATGGCAGGAAATATCTGGGAATGGTGTGCGGATTGGTATCGACCAGATACATATGCAATAAGAGCACAAGAAGACCGGCCATCTGTAAACCCTGCAGGGCCGGAAGACAGCTGGGACCCTGCTGAACCCGGCGTTGCAAAACGGGTACAACGGGGCGGATCATTCCTGTGCACATATCAATACTGCACCCGCTACATGGTGGGAACCCGAGGCAAGGCTGAACACACCAGCAGCGGAAACCATGTCGGATTCCGATGCGTACAAGACCCGTAAAAAACAGAACGGTTAATTATTATTGACATAATTTGTCAAGCATTACTACCGGATTTCTTAATCCAGACGGAAAGAATGGCTATATCGGAAGGATTTACACCGGATATCCTGGACGCCTGCCCCAGATTTTCAGGCATAATCGCCTTCAGCTTTTCCCGGGACTCATGACGCAGGGCTGTGATAATGTCATAATCAATATCGCGAGGAATGCGTTGATACTCAAGCTTATCGGACTTGGCTATACGCTGTCGCTCCCTGTTGATGTATCCCTCATACTTTACTGAGATCTCGATCTGACGGATAAGTTCATCGTCAAACTCCCCGTTAACACCTGGCAAATCCCTGTAGCTGATCTCAGGCCGGCAAAGCATCTGAGCCAGCGAATCACCATTACTGAATGTTGCCTTAAGCCGGTCAATCTCGGCACCTACATCAGCCATCCTGCTCTTGATCTCGTCCAGCTCCAGCTCCGACTTTATCCCAATCGCCTCCGCATGCTCAACAAGACGGAATGAAGCATTGTCCTGACGCAAAACCAGCCTGTGCTCAGCACGGGATGTGAACATGCGATAAGGCTCATCCGTTCCCTTGGTGACGAGATCGTCTATCAACACCCCTATATACCCCTCGTTCCGGCTGACCACAAACGACGGCTCTCCACGCAGTTTTCGCACGGCATTAACCCCGGCGACAAAACCCTGACCAGCGGCCTCCTCATAACCTGTTGTCCCGTTGACCTGACCGGCAAGAAAAAGATTTTCAATGATCTTCGACTCCAACGTGTGAAAAAGCTGAGTGGGATCAAGAAAGTCATACTCAATCGCATAACCGGGCTTGATAAAAACAGCACGCTCCAAACCAGGAATCGAGTGGATCATCTCATGCTGAACATCCTCAGGAAGACTGTTTGATGTGCCATTTGGATATATCTCCACACAAGTCCTGCCTTCAGGCTCGATGAAGACATGATGACGCTCCTTATCGCGAAACTTTACAATCTTATCCTCAATAGACGGACAATAACGAACCCCCGTACTTTCGATCATCCCTCCATACATGGCGCTGCGCCCGAGATTACCCTCAATTATCTGGTGAGTCAGATCAGTGGTATGTGTAAGATAACACCTTATCTGGTCCGCACCCGGCGGCCAGGGCCTCAAGGGATCAGACTCATGTTCCACGTGGAACATTTTCCGACTGCCACCATTTCCATGCACAGGATGTTCCACGTGGAACATCTGCCAATCCTTGTAGGCAGCCCTGGAGAAAAACGGCGGTGGATCAATACCCGGCTGGATCTCCATACGGTCAAAATCGATACTGTCTCTGTGCAACCGCGGCGGGGTTCCCGTTTTCAATCGACCCATCCTAAATCCAAAGTTATTAAAAGACCTGCTCAGCTCATCGGCCCCTTTTTCATCAGCCCTGCCGCCTGGAAAATTATTATCTCCAATGTGAATTTTTCCCCCAAGAAATGTACCCGTGGCAATAATTACG
>SLRP01000242.1 GCA_007130845.1 Kiritimatiellia bacterium
CAAGCATTTTTGCATTTTCATGCTGCGTGCCGTGCTGAAATATCCATAAATTCAAATAAAATATTCCCGTTTGTTCACCATATTTCGCGTGAAGAACCCAATATCCTGCCTTATGTTTGTACAGTATGAAAACATCGTTAAATATCAGACGGATTGTATTATTACTGTCTATAGCGGGTGCGGCATCCATTGGTTTTTATTTGATGAAGGAACGCCCGGAGCACATCCCGGAAGGGGCAAACCGTCTTATTCTGGAATCATCACCGTACCTGCTTCAGCATGCCCATAATCCGGTGGACTGGTATCCGTGGGGAGATGAGGCCTTTGAAAAGGCTGAACGCGAAAACAAGCCGATCTTTCTGTCATCCGGATATTCCACATGCCACTGGTGCCATGTAATGAACCGGGAAACATTCCAGGATCCGGAAATTGCAGCATTCATGAACGAGCATTTCGTCAATATCAAGATTGACCGGGAAGAACGGCCTGATGTGGACAGGCTGTATATGACCTTTCTCATGGCTACAACGGGAGAGGGCGGCTGGCCGATGAATGTATGGCTGACTCCCGATCGCAGACCTTTTGCAGGCGGACTCTACTATCCCCCACGCGATAAGCCCGGCCGGACTGGATTCAAGACGGTGCTGGAACGGATGGCGGAGGCATGGGCAACCGACCGAGACAATATTCACTCGCATGCGGATGACATAATGTCGGCGTTACGTAAATACTCGGAACATTTGGGTCCTGCCCCGGGAAAAGTGGATATTGAGAAACTTAAGGAGGCCGCGTTTAATCAATACGGACGGCAGTACGATGCAGAGCACGGCGGATATGGCTTGAAGGAGAAATTTCCCGGGCACTCCACCTCCCGCCTTATCGCACGCCTGTATGACCGATTTGAAGAGGGATCAGATGACTCCGAAGCTGCTCGTACAATGTTTCTGCATACATTGCGCCGTATGGCCGAAGGCGGCTTGCGTGATCATCTGGGCGGAGGGTTTCACCGGTATACGGTCGACAGGGAATGGCAGGTTCCCCACTTCGAAAAAATGCTGTATGACCAGGCGCAGCATGTGATCACATACCTGGAAGCATATCAGATGACTGGAGACCAGCTCTTTGCCGATGTAGCCCGGCAGACGCTTGATTATGTCAAACGCCGGCTTACCCATGATGATGGGGGATTTTACAGCGCCGAGGACGCTGAAAGCCTTAGAGAGGAAGATGGTATCAAGGCTGAAGGGGCTTTCTATGTATGGGATAAGAGCGAAATAAAGGATGTTCTTGGAGAGGAACAATTCTCTGTCTTCATTCATAGGTACGGAATTGAACCTGACGGAAATATCCCGGAAACGGCCGATGAGGGAGGTGATCTCAAGGGCCGGAATATCCCTGTTGTATCGCATTCCCTGGAAGAGACAGCAGACGAATCAGATATGTCCCCCGACGAAGTCGAGCGTCTTATCAAGGATGCTGAACGGCTCCTGCTTGACCGGCGTGAACAACGCCCTGCACCAGGTCTTGACGACAAGGTGATAACATCATGGAACGGCCTGATGATTTCCGCGTTTGCAAGGGCATACCAGGTTCTAGGAGATCCAAGCCATCTGGAAACGGCGACGCGTGCGGCCGGTTTCTTAAAGGAACACCTTTTCCTGCCCGATGACGGTACTCTGGCTCGCACATGGAGGGGGGAAACCGGCCCCACAGACGGTTTCGCTGATGATTATGCATTTCTCATCGGGGGATTGCTCGATCTGTATGAGGCCGGTTTCAATCCGAGCTGGCTTAAATGGGCGGTGGAACTACAGGAGAAACAGGACGAACTGTTTCTGGACAGTGATGACGGCGGTTATTTTAATACTCATGAAGATGACCCGCACGTGCTTCTCCGCTTCAAGGAGGATTTCGATGATTCCAAGCCCTCCGCCAATTCCGTATCTGCGATGAATCTCTTTCGCATGGCCTACATGCGGGCTGACGACACTGCGCGTGAACGTGGCCGAGAAACAGTTCAGGCATTCGGATCTCATATGGAATCGGTTCCTACGGCCCTTCCACACCTGCTTGCCGCGGCTTTGTTTGACCTGGATAAACCCAGCCAGATTGTTATCGCAGGCGACCCGGAAGCCGATGACACAATGGATATTCTGGACGTGGTACATGAACGCTTCCTGCCCGGCAAGGTACTGCTTATGGCTGACGGAGGCGAAGGGCAGGAGTTCCTCTCCATGTACAATGAAGCACTTCCTTTTATGAACCCTATAGACGGCAAGGCTAGCGCCTATATATGCGAGGATTTCGTATGCGAGATGCCCGTAAATACACCGGAGGAAGTTCGCCTTATCCTGGACGGCAGGTCTCTTCCTCAGTTTGAACAGGAATAAAAGGATATTGGCTGTTCATGGTAATGACAAGACTTGCAGGAATGGGCTTGCCCGCGAATTTTCCAATCAATATTTGCCATACCATTCAGCAAGGCGCTCGTGGGAAATCCCCAGTCTTGCTCCCAGAAGGATAATTTGATTAAGCCATACAGTGCGGGCAACACCCAGCCTGTTCCAGCGCCTGGCGGAGGTCAGAACAGCTGCATCAACTACCTCAATACGGCCGCGCTTTTTTATCCGTCTTACCATGTCGTGGTCTTCCATGAGCGGCATCCGGGCATATCCTCCCATTCGCCAGAAGGTTTCCCTCCTCATGAAAAGAGCCTGATCGCCGTATGGCATGGAACAGTAGCGGCAACGCTGATGAACACCCCATTCAACTGCGCGGTAACGGGATCCGTCAGCATTTATAGCCAGCGAAAAAGCGCCGGCCTCCACATGCGGTTTCGAAAGAGTCTGATGAACATGACCATCAAAGTTTTCAGGCAACCGGGAGTCCGCGTGTAGAAACAGCAAGTATTCGCCGCGTGCTTTCAGGGCCGCGGCGTTCATCTGTATTGCCCTTCCGCGCGGCGTACTGATGACTTTAGCTCCAGAATCCCGAGCTGTTTTGCAGGTATCATCGGAGCTTCCTCCATCAGCTACGATCACCTCAAAAGCTCCGGGAAACGCGCTTTTTACACAGTCCGATATCCGCTCGGACTCATTGATTGCGGGGATGATTACGGATAATGAGTGTTCTGAATCAAATGACCTGGCAGGCTGAAGAATCCTTTCCCACACATGGATGTCGCCCGCTTCATCAACATCGGGGAGTGTTTCGAGTTCATGACAACGCAATCCTCCTTCCCTGATCCGCCGCATAGTTTGATCATAGACGCGGCCCGTACCCCAATCAATGTCCGTAAAAAACGATTTGTAATTATTTTTCATGCCGATCAGGTAATATCCGCCGTCTGAGGCAGGGCCGATAACAACATCGCATTCATCCAGCGCATCGAATGCCGACTTAATATGCATGGGCGTTACACCGGGGCAGTCGCATCCCATGAGCACAATCTTACGGAAGCCTTGTCGTAAAGCATCATCAACCGCATGGCTCATTCGATCGCCCAGGCTGCCTTTGCCTTGGGGACGGTAATACAGGCCTGGACCCAACCATTGTCGAAAGGTTGAGCCTGCAGCGCCGGTATGATTAACAATGACACGGGCATCCCTGCATGCCTGCCAAACCCGGGCTCTCAAGACGGTATAACCCGTCATGCATTCCTGTAACTGAGCCGCTTTGTCTGCGCCCAATAGCGGAATCATTCTTGTCTTGGCTTTACCCGGTTCGGGATAGCGGGTGAATAGTGTCAAGGCGCAAATATCATCTCTATTCAAAACTGGTATCATGCTTTTCATCCTGAAGTGAAAACTCTCTCATACCTAAGACCAAGTGATGAGTTAGATCAACACTTATGAGAGGTGCAACAGATGTTCAGGGATTGGACATGCCGGGATTTAATGAATCCGGGCAGGGATATTATGAATGATCCTTGAATGGCGAAGCTGAATTGCTGACGTGCATCAGCAGCCGGTACGGAGTCCGGCAACAGGAAGGGAGTCCTTCGGAAATCCTGCAGAATAATTCGGTATCCTAACTCTCAACCTTCTCCTTGAGAGCGTTCCTGGCAATCCTGGTTATGGTTATGGTAACGGCAATCGTGGCTATCAGTCCGACTATACGCATAACTGTCTGCGCCGTGGTCGCTTCAGCGGCTTCCACGCCCAGTCTCGCCATAGAACCAATATAAACATACATAACCGTGCCGGGCAGCATACCAATCCATGATGCAAGCACATAGTCGCGCAATCGCACCCTGGTCAAGCCGTATGCGTAATTCAAAAGGTTGAACGGAAATATTGGGGACAGTCGCGTGAGACCTACTATCTTCCATCCCTCCCGGCCTACAGCCTCGTCTATTGCGGAAAAATTCTTGTTGCCTTTGACTTTTCCGGCTACCCAGTCTCGGGCAAGGTAACGGCCCACGACAAATGCCGCCGTAGCGCCTATGGTGGAGGCTACTGATGCCAGGATGGAACCGCGAACTACATCGAACAGTGCTCCGGCGCCGAGCGTAAGGGCGGAACCCGGAATAAAGAATACACAGGCTATGATATATGCCAGAATGAATACAATAGGTCCGATCATGCCCAGGTCTTCAATCCAGTCGAGCAGGTCTCTGAATGCTGAAGCGATCACACCGGTGTCTTCAATGACATCCCCTAATCCCCCCTCCATGGATTCGGCAGCTTCAAGTATTTCCCCGGGTTCCAGGCGCGTTCGGTAATCCGGATTGGCGTATGAGTATTTGATGACGCCGTCCGTTTCAACAAGATAGACGGCTGGAACCGGCAACAGATGGTGGTCATGCCCGGATGATTCCTCCAGATCTATCCCGTGTTCCTTATACTCCTCAACAGTGCCGGCATCTACCCGATAGGCCAGACCAAAAGCCAGCGACACTTCCATCGCTGAATCCGAGAGAAGCCGGTAACCGATTTCAACATCGCCAAGATCAATGACCAACTTCTCCGGACGATCCGGACTGATTGCCAGCAACTGAAAACCCAGGTCGATGAGTTCAGTTTCAATTTCAACCAGTTCAGACAGATGTTCTGTGCAGAATGGGCACCATCCGCCACGATAAAAAATCAGTACACTTGGCCGTTCCGCCACGAGATCTCGCAGCTGTACATCATGACCGTCAGGGGTTTGCAGTGAAGCATCCGGAATAAGTGAGCCGGTTTCGATGGGGCTGACATCTTCAGCGGACGCGGGCGGTTCTGCTTCTGCAACTGTTATAATCAAAAAGGCTATTAAGAATGGAATCAACAATATGTAAGGACTGTTTTTAAGCATATAGACTCCGTATCAGTAAGCATTAAATGATTGTACAAGGTATGACCTTTTAATGTATGAGGCAGAATAACCATTTTTATTCCTGCATTGCTGAGTTGGACACGGCGAAACACGAATTGGCTTTATGAAATTATTCTTCAGATAAATCAGGCAATGCTGATACGATCAGTTTGGTGAGATTCTCCACATTCCGGCGGAATACGGCGATGAGATCCTCGACTCGCAACGGCGGTTCGTCGGTTTTCCATGAATCAAAATCGGTGACAACGGCTATCGCCGCGTATTTTAAACCCATCTCATTGGCAAGAATACACTCGGGTGTGATGGTCATGTTGACCAGGTCAGCTCCCCATAGGCGGAACATATTTGACTCCGCCCGGGTTGAAAACCTGTTGCCCTCGATGGTCAGTATAGTGCCGCCGTCGTGCATATTCAGACCGAGTTCATATCCCTTGCGTACAAGAGTGTCTCGAAGCCCGGCATCGAAAGGATCGGCCATGGGCGTATGCCTGGCATTTTCAACTCCCGGCTCGAACTCATCGAAGAATGTTGTCACTCTGTGTCGGGTAAAATCTATGAACTGATCCGGGATTACGAAATGGCCGCGATCAATATCTTCACGTAAAGAACCGCAGGCCGCGCTTACAATGATCAGTTTGCAGTCAAGATCCTTAAGCGCATTAATATTGGCGCGGTTATTGACCTGAGATGGCGGAATGGTGTGTTCCCGTCCATGCCTTGAGAGCAATGCAACGTCGCGGCCGGCAATGCTGCCGCGGAGTATGGGCGATGACGGATCCCCGAACGGCGTGGAAACCCTGACTTCCTCCGCCGATCTCATGAACTCGGGGTCGTCGAGCCCCGTTCCTCCAATTATGCCTATCGTGTTGCTCATATATTTGTAACTTATGAATGAATGTCCCGTATGTAATAACCGATGTGATGCATCCCGTCGGATCATGAAATAAACAATCCGACCGGTTCAGCAGCAAGCGCTTGAACCTTGCACGCCGGTGTCGGGAGCAGAAGCCGGCGTGCAGTCAAACGCTCCATAATGCACCGACCGGTCTCCCATAATATCAAAATGTTTTCCATACCGCGTTTCTTCAATCATTGAGGCGGTGTTTCCGCATACGAGCATGGGTTTACCGGTTATGAAGCGATGATGGTCGTCCAGGTCGAAATAATGGGGCCAATCTGTTATGCCTCCACTGTACGTCGCGGTCTGGCCGTAGTCCTCGCATATGTCTTCAAGTCCTGGCAACTTGAATGCGCGAACGGTCACGGAATAGAAATCGACCATGCCGATTTTCTCCTCGATCTTGCGGGATCCAAGTTCAAGAGTTCTGCTTGTCAATATGCGGTGATCCGGACAACCCAGTTTTGTCATAAGACGGCGAAAATCCTCCCGGTATAGCGCGCCGGCAAGGCATTCGCCGTGCAGGACAGGATCGGCCTGAAGATGCATCGGGACGCGTCGTCCCGAGAAGACATCGGAGAAAATCAGCTCTCCACCGGGCTTTAAAACTCGGAAGATTTCCGAAAAAACGGATTCCTTGTCGGGAGACAGATTGATAACGCAGTTTGACATGACGACATCAATGGAGTTTTCCGCGATACCTGCCCCCTTTAGATCCTCCATGTAGCCTTGCCGGAATTCGACGTTTGGTTTCTCGAACTTGAACCTCTTCATCTGCAATTCGGTATTTCTGCGTGCGATTTCCAGCTGTCCGTCTGTCATGTCTATGCCGATAACCCGCCCGCTTTCCCCGGCCAGTTTGGCGGCGGCAAAGACATCGCGGCCTGTTCCGCAGCCCAGATCCAGCACAGTACATCCCTCAAGCAAAGGAGGGATGGGGGAGCCGCAGCCGTAAAATCTCTTGACTACTTC
The DNA here is from genome assembly GCA_007130845.1 of Kiritimatiellia bacterium. GTDB lineage: Bacteria > Verrucomicrobiota > Kiritimatiellia > SLAD01 > SLAD01 > SLRP01. Next base: position 7,187 of record SLRP01000242.1, read on the forward strand.
ATCGTTTACATCGGCAAGTGCAGCCTTTACAGAGGGAGTCAGGCCTTCATCTGTGCATGAACATGCACTTGTTTGAAGGTCGTTGCTGCCCTGCAGAATCGTGCCGTAATATTCCTTGATCGCTTCTTTATTCAGTATGTGCGTCATAACTCGCCTCCATTTGGCGGTTGAAGCCACCGTAGAACTTCCGCCTGAAGGCGGAGCTCAAACCATATCCGAAACTGCCGGAGTCCCGGCTTCAGCCGGTGAATAGTCATGTCATATATCTGGATCGTCCCATCCCTTTCCAAAATCGTACAGGGGATGAGTCCGCCACATCCGCTCCGCAAATTCATGACCTGCCGATTCCAGATATCGTCTGGCGCTGGAAAAAGGCCAATCCTGCCAGTGCGTCGCATATCCGTGATGCACCGGATTGTGATGAATATAATTCAGTGTAGCCCATCGATGCGATTCTGATTTCACCGCTTTTGGCAAACAGCGATGCCAACAAGTTCTTCCCTGTCGTCCATCTTGCGTGTTCCAATCATGTGAAGAGCGGCCATGCAACCGTCCCAAGGCCTTGCGGATGGCGGGAAGATTCACGGACTGAATCAATAAATGGTAATGATTGGGTAATATACACCATGCCGAAACGCCTTCCGACACGGGCGCAAGCTGGATCAGCAAATCACTCTCAAAAGCCGCCATCCTTTCAGCCGATGCGCCCAGTATGGGACGGTGCCGATAACAAACAGCTGAAATGTGGTGCCAGTGTTTTTCAAGGCCGTGCGGCGGGCCGTGCCAAGGCTGTCCAAGGCGTTGGCGCAATTGGAGAACCTCGGCTCTCTGCTTTTCGGTCATATCTCGCCAATTATACATTGTCTGTTTCCATTTGGCGCCTGAAGGCGGAGCTCAAACCATATCCGAAACTGCCGGAGTCCCGGCTTCAGCCGGAAGCTCTGAGCGGGCTTCAGCCCGCGTTCTTCATTTCTCACTGCAGCTTGCCCCGAATGCAAAACACGAAAAACAACGATGATGCCGCAGCATGATGCGAGCGCGCATGCTTTCGGTCAAGCTTCCTCCAAGATCATAATCCTCGTCGTCATCAACCAGCGTACAGGCATATACACGCATCTTGCCGTTCTTCTTAAGCACCATCTTGCTGTAGTTGCACATGAAATCGGCGCGTGTTTCCTCGGTGTGATACGTGGTCATGCATGATTCGGTGATCTCCGGAGAGTGCCCGGTGCTGCCGGGAGTAAGGAAGTCAGGGAAACTAACAATGTTGCAGTCTCCGGGAATGCCATACAACTCCAGTATTTCACGGAATTGCTCGTCGACGGCCTCCACATCTTCATCCTTGTCACGCTGACGCGCAATGGACACCGTGAAACCGGCATCATGAAGCCTTTTCATAGTGGCCAGTGCCCGCCGGAAATTACCCGGTCCGCGGCCGGCGTCGTGCCGTTTCTCGTCGGGATAATCAACGCTGACCCGGAACCGCACGGGATGCGGCTTGTCCAATAACGGTAACACATCCGAAAAGCGGTTGAAAAGCGGTTCAGTCGCATTGGTGAGTACCAGGCATGGACGGTGTTTCAAGGCGAGATCCAGGATGCCGATGAAGTCACGAACCACGAACGGTTCGCCGCCGGTAAATGAGAACTGCTCCACGCCCAAGGTCAAGGCCTCGTTGATGAATGGTCGCACATCTTCCAGCTTCAACGCCTCGATTCGCGTGTCGCCGGGTTTTGAACCCTCGAGACAGAAGGGACAGCGCAGATTGCATACTGTCCCGGTATGAAACCATATCTCCGTCAGTTTGGACGGCTGTATGTACCCGCGCGGTTCGCCTTTACTTGTGTGGGTCCAGGAAGCTGTTTCCCGATCTGTTAACGCTGTGTTTGAGGTTGCCATATTTCCCTCCGCTACCCGGCTTAGAGCAGGGATACCATGTTCTCCCTGTCGCTCTTCGATGCGACGACATAGGCTCGCTCCGAGTCCGCCCATGACGCGGTTGTCCATTCACCATATTTTGCCCATTGAGGCAATTCATGGCCTGTTTCAGGGACGTCGGGAAGGTTTTGAATGTCCATTACGAAATAATGAACCTGGCTCCCGTCTTCCAGGAAGAAACACAGCAGCAGGACATCTTCTCCTTCCCAATCAAAGTATTTACAACCTACACCGCGATTATCTCCCATCTGCCTCAACCTGTCGGAGACCGGGATATCCCGGGAAATGAGCTTGGATTGCGCCCATTCCTTTGCCTGATGAGTATTGGCGGCTTCCATGTCCAGTTCGAAATCATGGCTTGCAAATGCGGCGGCCATTTCTGGAAATGTCTGAAAGCTTACCGCTGGTTGGGGCTGATGCGGGGAAATCATGAAATATCCGCCGAAAAGCGCCATGACCAGCGCTGCCATAGCCATCCACGTGCGGCCCTGCCTCCAGAATGATCTCGATACCGTTATGCTTTGAGTGGCCAGGATATCGTCGAGAAGGTCCTCTGGAACCGGAGTGTCATTGAGTTTTGACCTGATCGAATCGTCCATTTCCTGTTCTTCCCGGAGCCATGCATTCAATGCCGGATCATGCTCTGCTTGTTCCAGAGCCTCCCGGAAAGCAGGATCGTTGGCGTCTTCGCCATTGCTGCGGTACGATCGCAGAATAAATTTAGCCTTGGCGTTGTTCATATATCCTTACAGTCTTTCCTTCTTGTGACTGGACTCCCATCATTCCGGTTAATACCGCGCGCATCTGCTGTTTTCCGCGAGATATGCGCGACATTACCGTGCCTATGGGAACATCCATGATTTCCGCTATTTCGGCGTAACTGTGGCCGCCGATATAGAACATACTCAAAGGTATTCGAAATGTCTCATCCACCTGTTTCAGCGCATCCATGACTTCAGTTGATTCCAGCCCCTTTATATGTTTAGCCGATATGGACGGTAATTCAGTCTCGGCTTCCGAAAGTTCCAAATGCGGAAACCGGTCCGTCCTCCGCCTGCTTCTCAGGAATTCACGATACAATGTTGTGAACAGCCATGATTTCACCTTGCCGGGCTGCCGTAACTGATGCCCCTTTTCCGCCCACAAAACAAATGTCTGCTGTGTAAGGTCGGATGCATCCGCCGGATTCCTACACATGCTCAGCGCGAACCTGTAAAGATTCTGATAATGATTGTGCACAAGTTGTTCGAAATCCAATACCATGACGTTATATTGATGAGATTCATTATCGGCTGCATTTATTCCCGTATTTTTCATATATTTCCCATGCGGCACCGCGTTCCCTTGACCGATATATGAATTCAACGTCAAGAACCTGTCAATTTTAAGAAATAAACGGGAATTGCCGCATAATGCATGTTCAGTAATACCCCAGTTGAAAACAGACTCAAAACGCCGCACCTAACGGTTATTTGAATCCCGGATCCACCGGTGTCTCGGCAATATGGTTTGCGTAGTTGCTGATCGTTTTCAGCGCTATAATGGTCAGCACGTCCAGCAGATGTGCTTTATCGTAACCAGCATTCAAGAACTCATCGATGGTGTTTTCGTCTATCCAGCCTCGTTTCTTTATAAGCTCCCGCGTCACCCGGGATAGGACAGCCAGTTTTGCGTCCGACGGCTCCTTGCCTTCCTGAATGTCCTTAATGACATCGGCCGGAACCTTATTCATCTCAGCCAGCTTTGAGTGGGCTGCCCCGCAGTATCCGCACCCGTTCTCCTGGCTTACGGTGAGCATGACCACCTGCTGTTCCTGGGGAGCAAGCCGGGCCTTTTCTTCGATCAGGCCGGTAACCGTTGTATATGCGGACAAAGCCAGTGGGGATTCAGACAGAACTGCCAGCATGTTGGGTATGAACCCGAATGCTTGTTCAACATTTTCAAGTATGGGCCTGGATTCAGGCGGCGCCGTTTTCTTGGTATGAAGGGTAAATGACATGCTTGCTCCTTTGTATGAGAATTAGCTGTTTGGAAGTGGGATGCTTAAGACTGCGGTTTTATTCCATAAAATAGGATTTTCCCAGTATTAATATGATAGGGATATTCTATCCACGTCATATATTGAGTGTAATGGGTTCCTGTGCGGTTGCGTAATCATTCTCATGTTTGGAAGAATCGCCCGGTATTTTGGAATCAATCGGATCATTCCTCCCAGTCCGACAGGGTGGTCGGGGGCTCAATGTCCGGAGGAGGTTCATTAAACGGCATCCTGTCAACAAAATCTTCCAGAAACCACCTTGCCTCGTGCATGCGCCCCGCCATTCGGTAGATTCCGTAATTAAAATAGCTCCGGCCGGCTAAAATATATCCCAGTTCAACGGGGCTCAATTTTTCAAGATAGGGGTCTCGTTCCAAACCTGGCCTCCTGAGCAGCTCTTCGTAGAGGATGCCCAGTTGATCTCCTGTAAGCCACCTGGTACGTCCCGCTTGCACCTCGCGCTGTGTACGGGGGGCCTGATATTCAATGCGCGGGAAATTGTCAGTGTTCAGGGGATAAGAGTCAAAAAGTCCCGAAACGGTGATGTTGCCGGCATAAAATCTCAATGCCGAGGCTGCCGGAAATTCCGCGGGCATGTATGGACGGCCGGCAAGGCGTCGGCCATGCACTACAGGTATTGCCGGATCAAGGGGACGCGCCTCGTTTTGACCTATCAGCGCCACTATGGACTGTCTTGGAAACAGATCACCGCGCCACAGAACAACCTGGTCGAAGACCTCATCCATGGTGCGTGCTATGATCCCGAATTCCTTTCGGGATACCTGATAGGTCGGGATCCATTGCACAAACATACCTCCGGGCTCAAGCCTGTTGCCGGCCGTCTCGAAATGCTCACGCGTATAGAGATTGCCTGTCCCTGCCTTCCACGGTGTGAAAAGATCGCTGATGATCAAATCATAGCTCCGTGAACTTCGAGCAAGCAGGTTCCTGCCGTCATCTGCGTAAATTGTCACTCTCGGGTCGGTGAACAGGCCTTCCGTCCACGGTTCGAAGTATGTCCGGGCAAGCTCAATAACTTCAGGAAGAATTTCGGCTACCACAACTTCTTCCACCGGGAAGAGAAGCGCCGCTCCAGCTGTGATCCCCGTGCCCATCCCGAGGAAAAAAATGCTGTCAGGTTCTGGGTGGAGCAGCATGGGAATGACGGCCTGATTGCGTTCCGATTCCAGAGCTCCGGTGCCGCCTAGAGTGTAGTGATTGTTTACACGTATCAATCTGTGGCCATCGCGTTCGATTACTGCAGCAGTGGCATGAGGGCCTTCTATCCAGTCAATTAGCCTTTCATTCCGCTCGGTATTCAGGTTTACCACCTGCATGGGAGTGATCGGAAGGGCCGGCATGGCCAGCGCCGAAACGGCCATGGCCACAGCCAGGCCGCGCCTGGGCATTGTGGTTGTGCGCACGGCCCAAACCACTGCAGTTATACAAAGGTATAATGAAGCCAGGGCCCAGAGCGAACGGGTAGCGCCAAGCCAGGGCAGCAAAATGAAACCGGACGCAAGCGCGCCAATAATTGCTCCGGTTGTGTTGATGGCTATCAGCCTTCCCAGCACATGCCCTGGTGAACTCATACTGCTCTGCAATAACCTCAGCAGGAAGGGTAGGACAGCCCCCATTACCGCGCCGGGAATCAGCATGACTAGGGCTACTGCCCATGCCACGTTTCGCAGGTAGGAATACCAATCCGCTCCGGCTCCAACATATCCCATGCCCCCGGTGATCGAATAAAAAATCCACGGAGAGAGCGCGGCCATTACTCCGGACAAGCCGAGCAGCACTAATAGCAGAATTTCGCCGGGTATTCTGGAAATGCGACAGCACATATTGGCCAGGGTTGCACCCAGGGCCAGAGCCGACAGAAAGGTCACAAGCACCAAGGCATAGGTGTAAACGGAATTCTGAAGGACCTGGGCGAACAAGCGAGTCCATATCACCTCCATTCCCAAGGCCGCGAAGCCAGAAAGGAACGCCGTTGACCAGATCATAGAGGTCGGAAATTGCACCGTTTCAAGCGGGATAGAAAAGGCCTTTACAGGAACTTTACGCTCCGTATCAGATGCATTGTATTCAGATGTAACGGCACTTTTCCCACGGGCAAGCCATAGAGCGGATAGTCCAACTGTCAGATCGAGGCCGGCGGCGAGCAGGTACGCGCCCCTAAATCCCAGCCAGACCGGAAGTATAAAACCTGCCGACAGAGCGCCGACAGCGCCGCCAAGCGTATTCAGCGCATACAACCAACTGCCTTTACGCCCCAATTCTCCGGCAAAACGCACCACGTGTTCACCCATCATCGGCAATGTTCCTCCCATCAGAAATGCGGAAGGGAACAATATTGTCGCGGCAACTGTGGATTTGAGAAGCACGTCAAGATATGGATGGCCGCCCATGACAGAATGCATATGCGGATAGATCGCATGGTATGCCATAATCAAGGAAAAGAAGGCTAGGGCGGTGATAGCGACTGCAATTTCCAGGGCGCCGAACGTACGCAATGCATGCCGGGTTCGGGCGGCCCTGCGGCCCCAATATGCACCTCCCGCCGCGATCCCTGCGAAAAAAATGGCGATGGTCACCGCAGCCGCCTGTGCTGTCCCGCCAAACAGCAGACCCAGGGCACGAACCCATAGAACCTGATAGACGAGCGCTGCGCTGCCCGATACGAAAAACAACAGACCGCATATCCGAACATGAGCAGTGTCTTTGCCGGGTTTATGATATAAAGACATAAGATTCTTGATTCGTGTAATGAAAGATATGAATGATACAGCAGTATCATTTAGTGCTCAATGGTTTCCCGTGAAATTTCACGATCCGGATACTCGCCTCCTTATGGAGGATACAGATCAGCTAATCCTTGGGCGCCATGGCAAATTCCGCTTCGTCGCCTGTAGGCAGTCTGAACATACCGCTTTCCCAATCACGCCTGCGCCAGGCATCCTTGGCATGCTCGATCTTCTCTTCAGACGACGCGACAAAGTTCCACCAGATGTAACGAGGGCCGTTAAGCGTCTCACCGCCAAGCAGTATCAATCGGGCTCCGTGCGGGCCGGCCTGTACAGCCAACCTGTCGCCCGGACGGAAAATCATCATGCGGCCGGCATCGTATACAACACCTGCAATGCCTATGGAACCTTCGAGGACATAAATGCCCCGATCCTCGTGGTCGTCCGGCAACGGCAGTACGGCGCCTGCGTCAAGAGCCGCATCAATGTAGAACATTTCGGAAGACGTTCTTACTGGAGACCTTTGTCCATAAGCCGACCCTATTATGATCCGCAGTTTTTTTCCTTCGGAGTCCATGAACGGCAGATCTTCCTTGCCCCGATGTTCAAAATCGGGCGGTTCATTTTCCTGATCTTCCGGCAAGGCTACCCATGTCTGAATTCCATACAGGTTATGAGGATGGGCCCGGGTTTCCAGGCTGGTCCTTTCCGAATGTGTAACACCCCTGCCGGCGGTCATCCAGTTTACCTCCCCCGGATAAATGATCTGATTCGTTCCCAGCGAATCTCGATGCTGGAATTCGCCCCTGAAAAGATACGTCACAGTCGATAGACCTATGTGCGGATGGGGGCGTACGTCGACGCCCTGATTCGTAAGGAATTCAGCGGGTCCGAACTGATCGAAAAAAATGAAAGGTCCCACCATCTGACGCTTGGAGGCCGGCAGGGCGCGGCGTACTTCGAAACTCCCGAGATCGCGGGAACGGGGAATTATCAACGTTTCAATGGCGTCTATAGAAACGGCGTCGGGACAAATAGGGTCCATCGCAGGGTTCCAGCTCATGGTAACCTCCTTTTCTTAAAGATTATACACATATTGCTTTTTGCTCAATTGTTGCATGTCTGCCGAGTCACGATCTAAACCATAAGAACCTATTGATATACTATAATCCAGTCGACCCAGGACACGGCGGCCTCACCTGTGTCGTCGGAATCATTCATTATGGCTATCCGGGCTTTGCTGGGAGGATCCTCTCCGAATGCGCGGCGGTAATCGTCGACTATATGTACCGATTCCTCAACCCATTCACCAACCCGGCCAGAACCATGCCGCAGGGGGATCATGCGGGAACGATCCGTGTACGGACTAGGGTAGATGTCCGGAGTTTCCCGCGCGCTGGACCAGACATAATTCAACGTGCTGTGCGGAGGGTATTCTCCATGCAATGCGCGTGCGGTACGGTAGCGTATCCGTTGGCCCAGCGTGGCATCCTCCGGATCGTAGTCGAATAATACATATATTCTGATAGGATAGTCGTCTCCCTCTCTGGACATGACATTGGTATTGGAGTAAATGTTATCCACCTTCCAGCGCCAGCCCAAATGAGGAGTTTCATACACGTCGAACGATTGCCTGCTTACCAGACCCGAAGCAGATGCCCGGCTCTCAGCACGCAGCGCGGAACCGCCGTCACGCTGCATGACGCTGTATTCCGAATGTCTGTCGATATTGGGAAAAGTCAACTCTTCCCACGCTTCAAGATCCTCGAAAGTTTCATTGAACTCGTTACACGCGAAAGCTGACGACACGCAAGCATGCAGCAGCACTACAACCATATATTTATGTTCAGGGATCAACCGCATATAAACCTGCTGCGTTCAAGTCGTATGATATTTCTTGTAAAATGCTGCCGTTTCAGGGGCATGCCCATGCCATAAACGGTATAACAGAAATCGTCGCGTAAGCTGGATGACAAGCACAGCGTGTTTCCACGGGTTGCGTGTTTGCCATCGGCGCGAGGAAACGATTATTTCTCCATTAAGGTAGAGCGGGCGTTCAACGGCCTTGAGGCGGGCCGAAAGCTCTACATCCTCCATCAGGGGTATTGCCGGGAACCCGCCTATCTCCTGCAGGTGATCCATCCTTATAAACTGGCCCTGATCACCGAATGAAATTCCCAACCATCGTGCGCGTATGTAGTTCATAAATTCAATGCAATATAGGAATACCGTGCAATTATCAAAAGAGGATCCGACTGCGCCGCCGCATTTCCCGCTTCTATTCAATGCGTATACGATGCGTTCGAGAGTTTTCGGAGGGATTCGCATGTCGGCGTGGGCAATGAATACGGCGTCTGCGGCCAAATGTTCAATACCGGATGCGATTTGTATTCCCCTCCCTTTATCAGTACGCAGAAACTTGGCTCCATGATCCCTTGTAATATTGTATGTGGCGTCGGTAGATCCTCCGTCGCAGATTATCACGTCAGATGGAGATCTGGTTTGCCTATCCAGGTCGTCGAGAAGATGGGAAAGATATGCTGATTCGTTGAGTGTGGACACTATGACTCCGATTGTCCGCACTTGTTGTACGCAGGCATTGTTTACGGCCTGTACCTGCCGCCGGCGAAGCAGGTCATTAATAAACAGGAAATACACAGGTACGTAGATTGCCGCTACGGCCCATGGGAACTCAATCCATTCTCCGGTATCTTTTGCGTGCGCAATGGTGGCGTAACTGAATGTTATCGTACCGCAAAGTAAAATCCATCCCCTTACAGGCAGGATGCAGAGAAAAGGTATGAGCCAGGTTAAATACCAGAAATGGACCGTAGGCGATAATGCGATGAGGCACCCCCACGCATATGGCAGTGATTCAAGGGGAGAATGTACTGCTGTTCGAAGTGCAAGTATAAAAGCCGCTAATGCGACGAATGAGACCAATGATGCTATGCTCATATCGCCCAACAGCATGGTGAGCAGGTAATGTATTGACCCATGGAAACTCATCTCGGTACCGAACATCCACAGTGTTGAGAATGTTTCCAATATGGGCCGATAGTAAAAAAACGGGATAACAGCTATTATGGCGAATATATGGAGGTATCTTAAATTATCGCGCCGCAATATGAAAGGAACAATAATGAGAGCCATGTATTTGGCCTGAAAGGCAAGCGCTGCAAGCGCGAACATGGAGCGCCACCATCCACCCTGATATAGGCGGACGGAAAGCAGGGCGAAGAATATCATGATGGAATCAAGGTGGGCTTCACCTGCAAATGACAGTAGTACGACCGGATTAATGGCGTACAGCCATGCCCATTCGATATGCCTGCCTGCTGTCCGCAGGATTGAAAGGAGAACAGCCAGCGAGGCCAGATCAAAGAAGATAAAAAGCCATTTGAAATGATCGGGGTTTTCAGTCAACACCGTAAAACCCCTGAATAACAGCATCATGCCGGGGGGATAAATTGCCGTTTTCTCCGGGTGATTCATAAGCTGCCACCATTCGGTGTGCAATGGAAGGAGTAATTCGTCGTCCGGAGCAGACACGTACGGATTGTGGCCGTGTTGCTGGATGATGCCTTCCCATACATACCGGTACACGTCCCCGGAGATATCCATCGGAACGAGTATGAATCTTGCGGCAGCCGCAATAAGGAGTATATACATGGCCGTATGGCGTGACGGGAATGGAGAATATCTTATCAGAACGCATGCCGAAGCAAGCAGAATAATATGCCAAATACCAGCCTCCAGAGGAGCTTCGCCTATGGCCGCGTTTCGCGTAATGAACGTGCAGGCAGTCAATGCCGCCACCAGGGCGCATGCCCCCGGAAGTATTCGGGGCGGAAAGAATGCTGTGTATCTATTCATGCTACATTATAGATACGGGTTCAGCATCGGGTTTGACCTCTTCCACCTGTTTTCTGGATCCAACCAATGTGTCCCGTAAGGTGACCAGGCCGACAAGTGTAAAGCCCGTTGCGTACAGGAACAGAAAGGGCGTAACGATTGCCTTGGCGGTGGTTAGATACAGGAACATGGATATGTAGCAATAAACCCCTATCCCCAGTTCAACCACAGCGGCCGTAGTCCCTTTGCAGGCATAGTGCCGGATGCTCGTCTGTCCTTGTTTCGGAGTACGCACGAATTCGGAGGAGCGACCCATGATCGCTTCTATAACGGCACAGGTGTTGGAAAGCGTCATGCCTATTCCTACGAGTGTTAACAGGGGCATATTTCGTAAACGCGCGCGTTTATTCCCTGGATATAAAACGCGTTGCGACGTGATGTACAGCGTTATCGGAGCCAGTGTCCCTGTTGCCACTATACTTACAAAGAGCCATATAAGAACGGGCTTTTCCCGGAATGGAGTGAATAACAATACGGGCAGAGCCAGCATGATCATCATCAGCAGCAGTGGATGAGTCAGATAATGTGTCATATGAAATACTGCCTGTATTTTAGCGAGCGGCGACGCCCCTGAACGGATTACACGAGGAAGCAGTTTGATGGCCGTTTGGATGGATCCTTTTGCCCATCTGAATTGCTGGGATTTGAATGCGTTTATATTGCCCGGGACCTCCGCTGGAACGGCAAGGTCGCTGACGAAGAATGGTTTCCATCCCTTTAATTGCGCCCGGTACGACAGATCCATATCCTCGGTCAGTGTGTCGTGTTCCCAGCCTCCTCCTGCATGGATGGCCTCCCTTCTCCAGAGGCCGGCGGTACCGTTGAAATTCATGAAACACGAGTTCCATGCCCGCGCGGGCTGTTCAATTCCGAAATGTCCGTCAAGACCTATGCATTGAATCTTTGTCAACCAGTTCTGATCCCCATCCAAATGTCCCCAGCGTGCCTGGGCGAAACCTACATCGCGCCGTAGAAGCAGAATCGGTATCATGCGCCGGAGAAAATCTCCGGGCGGAACGAAGTCAGCGTCAAATAACGCGATAAACTCAGCTTCTGTATGACGCAGCCCGTTTTCCAGCGCACCGGCCTTGTAGCCTTCACGATTGCTGCGCCGTATTACGTGGATCCGATGTCCTTTACTCAGCAGTTCTGCGGCAACTCGATCGATAATAGTACAGGTCTCATCATTTGAATCATCCAGGACCTGAATTTCATGGCGGTCCAACGGATAATCCATTGCGGCAATTGCGCGAATTGCACGCTCTACCACATTGCACTCGTTGTAAACAGGCAATTGCGTGGCGATTAGCGGGAGATCCTCTTCGCTATACTGCTCATGGAATCGACGGTTGAGCGACGTGGCTTCATCCCGCCCTCTATGCAGTGTCCGCAGATAAAGTAGAATCATGAAATACAGATTGCCGGCAAAAATAAGCAACAGCACCACAGGAATGAAATATGTGATAATCAGAAGAGATTGCGCAAAATACATAACTATCCTTTTCTATGGTCAGTACGAGCGAAATCACCGGTATTCTGACGTGTTTATGGTCAGAGATGATTCGTCTTCGCCGGCATGACGTTGTTTTATTTCTTCATCCTGAAATCACACTTCCATATGTGACTAAATCCAGGGCATGCTATCTCTCTTAAATACGAAATGAGCACAATCCACGATATCGCCTCAGCGATGGCTGACGGCGTTCTTTCCCCATAGCTTCGCATCCATGCACACCGGACATTTCATTCCTTTTGATCATTCAAAGACCAGTCATAATCGAGGTAGCTCACGGTATACGTATTATTCTTCAGGGCTTCGCGATCCGCTTCGGACAAGAACGGAGCCTTGTATGTCATAACAGCCTGCTCCTTTTTATTGCCCCAATCGAATGCTGGGTCGTCGCCGTGAGTCGGCATAAAGTCCTCCCCGAACCACTCAAAGATGGAAGAGAGATGTACTATCCGGTTTTCGTGGTCGATCCTGAAATTATCCGGATTTTCCATAAACTCTATCAGCTGATCGTCGTGCTGCTCGTCCAGGCGATCACCAACGTATGGCTCACCGCGCAACGGGGGACAGCTCATAGCGGCGCATACCAGGGAGAGATGAATTTCCGGGTAGACATATTCCTCCCGCAGAATTTCATGCTCGATCTGGTTAAGCGTGAGATCCCGGCCCATGACGTTGAATGTTATTCCGTCCCAGTTTCCAGGAATATGCCTGATGCCCACAGGGAAAATTATCCGGGTCAGGCGCCGACTGATCGGGTAATGGTCGATGATCAATTGCAGCGTCAAAGCATTATAGGCATTGATCCATAGTGCGATCTGGTCAGCTTCCGGCCAGTTGCGGAATTCTTCAGGAGAGATGGC
>SLRP01000147.1 GCA_007130845.1 Kiritimatiellia bacterium
GGGTTCAAACACATCCTTGAAACCTTCCGACCGCAAGGCTTCCGCAAGAGCATTACGCTGTTCGGCTTCCCCGTGTGTCAGGTATATCTGCCGGGGATTTACCTTGCGCGCATATGAAATAAGATCCTTGCGGCCCGCGTGCGCGCTGAAGGCATCAAGCACTTCCACCTCCGCCCGGCGTTTGAATGTATCGCCAAATATTCGAACCTCGTCATTCTTTTCCACTAGACGCCTGCCCAATGTGTGCCGGGCCTGAAAGCCAACTATGACCACGGTATTCTTGGGGCTTTCGATGCCGTGTTTCAAGTGATGCAGAATTCTTCCGTACTCACACATTCCCGACGCGGCTATGACAATACAAGGGTCGTCAGAAGCAGTAACCTTCTTGGACTCCTCCACCTTGCTGGTAAACTGCACCCATTCGGGACGCATAACCTCTTCGACCCTTGATTTGAGCTCATGGAATGCCGCGTTCATATATTGAACATTGTCATCATAAATACGGGTTATCTTGTCGGCCATGGGACTGTCAACGTATACGGGGATTTTCGGAAGTTTACCCTCCCCGTACAATGAAGCGAGATGAAGGATCAGAGCCTGCGCCCGTTCAAGGGCAAAGGATGGAATCAGGACTTTTCCGCCGCGCTCTATTGTTTTCTTGATCACGGAGCATAATTGATCTTCAGCCTCGACCGCTTTTTCGTGTTCCCGGTTGCCGTACGTGCTTTCCATTACAAGGATATCTATACCCTCCATGACTTCCGGATCCCGAACAATGGGCAGGTCTGCACGCCCAAGGTCAACAGCGAATCCAATCCGGGATTCACGTCCATTTTCCCTTACGGTAAAGATGTTCATTGCCGCGCCAAGTATATGGCCGGCTTCAATGAACGACGCCTCTATTCCAGCAGCGACGGTAATGGTTTCATAACCGGTCCCCCTGAACAGCTTCAACGCTGCGTCTGCATCCTCCGCAGTGTAAATAGGCACTATTTCGGGAAGACCCTTGCGGTTGGTTTTCTGGTTAAGGTACGCGGCGTCCTGTTCCTGTATATTCGCCGCGTCGCGCAACATGATTTCGCAAAGATCGGCGGTTACCCTCGTGGCGTAGACCGGACTGTCGAACCCGTTGCGCACAAGGGTGGGTATATTTCCACAATGATCGATATGCGCGTGAGAAAGCACCAGAGACTGAATTTCCCCGGTGTTTTCCGGAGTCTGTTCATTAATTTCACGCGATACCTTCCTGCGGCCCTGAAAGAGTCCGAAATCACGAAGGACACTGCTGCCATTGGCCTCGATCAGGTATTGTGATCCTGTTACAGTGTCTATTCCTCCCAAGAACTTTAATCGCATGGATAAACTCCCGACAAAAATGATATGGTGCCAAGGCACAAATGTAGAGGAGAGCCGCGGGAAAAACAAGATGAAGCACGAATTGCCGCCGTTAATGGATATATACCGGGCTTTATACCGCCGGTGGGGCGATCAATACTGGTGGCCGGGCCTAACCAGGTTCGAGGTTATAGTCGGCGCTATTTTAACACAGAACACCGCATGGACAAACGTGGAACAGGCCATAAAGCGGCTAAGGAGGGAAAAGGTGTTGACGCTCCGAAAGCTGCATGAAACTGATACGCAGACCCTGGCAGGATGGATAAAACCCGCTGGTTATTTCAATATCAAGGCCAGGCGTCTCCATGCATTTACAAGTATGGTATACGACAGGTTCGGCGGGCGTCTTGATCGACTGTGGAAACTTGAAGACAAAACATTGCGCAGGGAACTATTGAGTGTAAAAGGCATAGGTCCGGAAACCGCGGACAGCATATTGCTTTACGCTGCCGGGCGCCCATATTTCGTAGTGGACGCTTACACCAGGCGTTTCATGAAACGTCACGGATGGATTTCGGGAAGCGAAAAATATGATGAAATAGCCATGATCTTTACGGAATCAATCCCCGGAGACCCGAAAATATATAATGAATATCACGCACTGATCGTTCGACTTGGGAAAACAAACTGCCGAACCAGGCCTGATTGCGGCACGTGCCCCTTACAAAAATGGCTGTCGCCGACAGGGCCGGTATCAGGAATATGAAGATGACCGCAACATTCGCTTGGAAATCCGGACGTACGGCGATTATCGTGATTGCAGCCATGGCGTTGACGGGGCTTTCATCGTGTCAAACAGTATCTCCTGTGGATGCGCTTGGTCATCCCGAATGGATGCGTGATTTGGACTCCGATTTCCTCCTTTCCCCCACCGGAGAAGTCTTGTATATTAATCATGAGCAGTCATACGTAATATTACAAAGCACGGTCATGCCTCAAGCGCATGAGGAGTTTCGGCTTTTTAGAAACGGTGAACATGTTGGCCGCGTGCG
The DNA here is from genome assembly GCA_007130845.1 of Kiritimatiellia bacterium. GTDB lineage: Bacteria > Verrucomicrobiota > Kiritimatiellia > SLAD01 > SLAD01 > SLRP01. Next base: position 2,388 of record SLRP01000147.1, read on the forward strand.
AATTTCAGAAAGAAGCCGTCCTCCGTTCGTGGCGGCTGATATTCTGGAAGGCGTGCCCGAGTCGGGAGACATCATCAGGAGATAAGACCGCCTTTGAGCGGATGGAACAGGGGGTACATTGTGTATACGGCATTCATAGGGCGGCCGGGGCTGCCCGAGTTGTTAATTATTCTGGTTGTTCTGCTTCTTTTGTTCGGTGCCAAACGGTTGCCGGGCTTGGCGCGGTCCATCGGCCAGAGCATTAATGAGTTCAAGAAGGGGCATTCCGAGATCGACAACGATCCGATTGAAGATCCAGGGGACGACGAGACGCCTCCCTCCGAGAAAAAAGACGAGAACAGGGAGTAACGTTTCAACCGGTTATTCCGGCATGTTGTCCGGCGCCCATCGGATGCGGATCAGAAACCGCTCATCAATAGGTTCGGATATCTTTCCATTATGGAATCCATATTGTCCCTCGTTACCAGGGCGTAACGCTTGGAAAATGCTTCTTCGGTGTCTTGAGGAATAGGTTGACGGAGTATGCCGGATACCTGCTTATGCACCACCATTGCCGTGATATTCCCATTTTCAATATCACGAATTATATCCGGAATATTCCAGATGTCTTCGCCGGATGCCAGAATTACATCGGGCTGCCGCCTGTCCCGCCAAATCGAGAGGCGTTCATAATCGAAAGGAAGTGAACATAGGAACACCAACGAATCCGGCCGCATATTCGCCGACTTTATAGTTTCATCAACAAGTTCCGACGGAAATGGAAGGCCGCGCTGCTCCTCCACCATGCTGCTGACCTGTTCAGGCTGACCCGCGAAATTTCTTCTTATATAATTTTCCAAGTCTGGAAATACCGCCTCAACAGTCGCCCTGCCCGCCAGACCGTTCTTCAAGCCATCAAGCTTGTAAGATTTCTCCGCATCCGCAATGACAAGAATCTGACTTCCCGGCATTTCATCCGCAAGCATCCTTCCGACTTTCTCACCGATAACATGCTGATACTGTTGATCCTTTTCCAGAAACTCAGCGACCTGCCGTTGAAGAGAACCTGCAGGCATCATCCAACTGAAAATAATCACGCCGACTGTCAGTACAACACATGCGACAGCCAGCTTGCTGCCCCACGAAACGCCCTGCTTACCCTTGATCAGCCCAAAAACCATTCCGATTATCCCGGCAACCAACAATAATATGAGAAATATGTTCATTGAATATTTGCTCCTTTTAAAGGCATCCAATTACTGCGCTTCCATGAAGCGGGCGCTGTCATACGGTCCTTCCACGCCTGCCATGGCTGGTTGAATAATGATCCACTATCAACACTTGTATTGCAACTCACAATATGAACGGAAGAGATCATTATCCCTTTGGAATAACATGAACGACTGTCGCCTTTATCACTGCACATACTGATTCGCCTGGAGTCAGCGCCAAGTCCTCTTTAGCCTGCTTGGATATCAGGGCTGTAAGAGGAAAACCGCAGTCGATACTTACCCTGTACATCGGACCCTCTGAAATAAGCTCCGTGATCCTTCCGTCAAGCACATTTTGAGCGCTGGTTCGGCCCGGGTTCCCCCTAAACAGGCTGACATCCTCGGCGCGTATGCAGATATCCACAAGCTTCCCGTCCGCTTCTTCTGCAAAAGCATTGACAACCGTATCCCCCACCCGGATATCGGCCAATCCATCCCTGATGGAAATGATCTCACCATGATGCACGGTCTCCGTTCCGACAATTCCCGCAACGGTCTTGTTGACAGGACGGCTGAATACTTCCGTCGTTGTTCCCTGTTGAATAATGTCTCCTTCATTTATAACCAGTACACGCTCCGCCAGAGTTAAGACCTTTACAGGGTCGTGAGTAACAAGCAAAACCGGTTTGCCCGCATCCATAAGCATGCTCCGCAGTTCGGACCTTACCATTTGACGTGTGGTCATATCCAACGCGGACAACGGTTCATCAAGCAGTAACAACCGTGGACGGCGAATCACAGCGCGCGCAAGGGCCACGCGCTGTTGCTCGCCGCCTGAAAGCTCTCTTGGCGCTCTGTTTTCCATACCCGTCAACTTAAAGCGACCCATGATATCCTCAATTGACTCTTGTGTGCTGGATCCTGAAGGCAGGCCGTACCCGATGTTCCTTCTTACTGAGAGATGAGGAAACAGGGCATAATCCTGAAAAAGGAATCCAATTCGCCGCTTTTGAGGCGCCAGGTGAATCTTCCTGTCAGGGTCGGACCATGCCTCGCCATTCCATGATATCCTGCCCTTTTCCGGCCGTTCCAATCCGGCTATGCATCGAAGTATTGTCGTCTTCCCGCATCCGGACGGACCGAAAAGGGCCGTGGTGCGGAAACCGTCCGAGATGTGTTCAAAATCGGCGTTAATATTGATGTCGGGAAACCTCTTCTCAAAATCCACGTGTAATACAGCACTCATACCGGCATAATCCTTCTCTGCACGGAAAATATCATGCACAGCATGGTGAATGAAAAAACGAGCATTATCATTGAAATACGGGCGGCGTCGGCGTAGTTCATGGCTTGAACCTCGTCGTAAATAAGTATCGACAGCGTCTGGGTGACACCCGGTATATTGCCTCCAACCATCAATACCACACCGAATTCACCCAGGGTATGTGCGAAAGCCAGCACCATGCCGGTTATGATCCCCGGCCATGCCATGGGAACAACGATTTTACAAAAAGTCGCAGTCCGGGAAACGCCCAGCGACCAGGATGCCTCCACAAGGCGTCGATCAACCGAACTCAACCCGGCAATGAAGGGACGAACGGCAAATGGAAGGTTGAACACCACTGAAGCCGCCAGGATACCGTGGAAAGTAAAAGGTATTGGAACCCCCGTAGCATTGATCCAGACAGAGCCCACTGGACTGTACGGACCCGTCAACATGAGCATGTAGAAGCCCAATACCGTTGGCGGCAATACAATCGGAAGCGCAATCACGGCTTCTACGATGAATATCCACCGGCGACGCGAAGTGGCAACCCACCATGCCATAGGGATGCCCACAACTGTCAGGATTAGTGTTGTAAAAAAAGCCAGTCTTAACGAAACCCAAAGGGCCGTCCACTCCACTTTTACGCCTCCTGGAAAACACATGAAGGACCATACACCCACATGCTCGACAACCTTGCGCCTGCAATGGCCATTGACAATTGCAGGATTTCAGCGGATTCGGAAGAACGTTCAGGAATATGAAAACCGTATCTGCGAAGAATGGCGCGTCCTTTCTCCCCCAGAACAAAATCCCGAAATGCTTCCGCCGCCTCCTTGTTTCCCGCCCACGGCAAAATCACACCTCCTTGCTGTAAACGAGGGAAGGAATCCTGCGGTATCTCCCAGTATGTCCCTTTCTCCATGAGAACCGGGGCACGGGCCACGGCAAGAGCGATAATACCGACAGAAGCGGATCCGGATTCAATAAATTGAGCGGCCTGTACAACATTGTCTCCATAAATCAGCCTCCCCCTGACATCTTCATATATGTGAAAATATTTCAGAGCCTCCTCAGCAGCAGCCCCGTACGGCGCATGGCGCGGATTTGCCAGGGAGATCCTTGTTGCAGACGGATGCCTGA
>SLRP01000179.1 GCA_007130845.1 Kiritimatiellia bacterium
ATTAATCATCTTATCCAGTTACAGGATCTATACATAGCAAGAGCGCAAAAGGAAGCCTCCATGCCTGGAGCGCAGTTGACACAGCTTAACGACTCCATACGGACCATGATGGATGAACTTCCCGTGGATATCCGGAATCATTTTGTACGACTTCAAAAGAAGGGGCACCTTGCAATGGTGCCTGTGGCCCATGGAGTCTGTTCCGGATGCGGAATTAATCTTCCGGTCAGCCTTGTTCAGGCCGTGCGGATGGCTGAAAGACTGCAACCCTGTCCCAATTGTGCGCGTATTCTCTACTATCAAAATTCACTTCCGCGCAATACCTCGGTAAGGGCGCGCAAGCCTGTTAAAATGGGGGTCGAGCGTTTCTCGTCCCCGGAATTAATGATTCCCCGACTTGCTTCCAATGACCGGGATGATGTCATTTCGGAGCTGACCCATCTTCTTGAAACGAAGGGGTTTGTTGATGACGGCGGATTGCTTATGGAAGAGGCTTTGAAGAGGGAAGCCATTGTAAGTACGGCTGTAGGCAAGGGTTTGGCGTTCCCGCATGTGAGGGGTGTTGAAGGGGGAGGGCTGACCCTGGCTCTCGGCGTCAGCAAGAAGGGAATCAAGTTTGGAGGGCCTTCACGCACGCTGACGCGTATAGTGTTTTTCATGGTTATTCCTACTGCCGCCAGTGCCTTCTATCTTAAATTGCTGTCCGGATTGACAGAGACATTCCGTGAAGAGGAAATGCGCAGCAGGCTTCTTGAGGCTGAAACCCCTGAAAAACTCTGGTCTGTTCTTATAAAGGCCACAAAATCAGCTATTTAACGAGCACGGGCCCGTCATTCTTTTTCCAGAAGCCTGGCTTCAAGGATTTCCACAGGCTGCACCGGGACATTTTCGTGGCCTGCGCGGGTGGTAGTGGGAGTAGAAGTGATCTTGTCTAGTATATCCATTCCGTCCTTGACCCTTCCGAATACGCAGTAGCCGAATCCCTGCGGAGTTCTGTCACGATGGTTCAGAAAGGCATTGTCGGCAACGTTTATAAAGAACTGGCTTGTTGCGCTGTTTACCATTCCGGTCCTTGCCATTGCGATAGTGCCTCGTGTGTTTTGTAGTCCGTTGCCTGCCTCGTTTTCGATTGGCGAGCGTGTTGAAAGCTGGTTCATTCCGGAATCAAATCCCCCGCCTTGAATAATAAAGCCGGGTATAACCCTGTGGAATATTGTTCCATCGTAAAAGCCGTCAGTCACATACTTCAAAAAATTATCAGCTGTTACAGGAGACTTGTCCTGAAACAGCTCGATGATTATTTGTCCGGTATTTGTTTTAATTTGTACCATTGGGATTCCTTAATTTGAGTATGGATATTCAATATGATCATTTCTATAGTCTCTCTGAATCAAACGCAACATGAGAAGTTGACAGGCTGGCCGGTTTTGTCACTTGCTTAATCCATATTTCCCGACGTGCAACTTGCGCATCCGCTTTGTGGGCTGGTCATGCGGCCTGTCGATATATATATTAATCTTTTAATATCGGCTTATGTATACCCGAGAAAATATGCTGTATGATTGTGAGTAATTAGGGAATTCATCAATGTATCAACAGGGAGATATTAGATGCTTTTAAAGGGGAAGATAGCCGTTGTGACGGGCGCCAGCAGGGGGATCGGGAGAGCGATCTGCAAGGCGCTAGCCGATGAAGGCGCTGTCATTGCCGCAACGGCCAGGTCGAGGCCTGAACTGGAATCGCTGAAGCAGGAGATAGAGGATAGGGGAGGGATGGCGGAAGTCATTCCTGCTGATATAGCATTGGAGGAGGATGTAGCAGGGTTTTTCAGCAGGATCGAAGCTGATTGCGGCGTACCGGACGTCCTTGTGAACAATGCCGGTCTTGGTGTTTACGGAAGGCTGGAATCATTTTCGGCTGAGGATTTTGACAGGGTAATTGCCGTGAATCTGCGAGGCACGTTTCTTTGTTGCAGGGAGGCTGTCAGGCGAATGATACCCAGAAAATCGGGGTATATCATCAATATATCCAGTGTGGTGGGGTTCAAGGGGTATCCAAATCAATCCGTTTACACTGCGGCCAAGCATGGCGTCATGGGGCTTACAAAATCACTTGCTGTGGAATCGCAGGAACACGGAATACGCGTCAGTGCAATTCTGCCGGGCGGTGTAGACACAGAAATGGTTCGTTCAGCAAGGCCTGATCTGGACCCCTCCATTCTGATGCAGCCGGGTGACATTGCTCAAGCTGTACTTTACCTTCTTTCGCTTTCCGGCAAGGCGGCCGTAGATGAGTTGTATATCCGGCGCAGCAGCGGGACGCCGTTCTAGACGGTACATCGATGATACTATGACTGTTTTCCGTCAGGGGGATAAATCCGGTCAAGTTTGTCGAATGGATTGAAAAGTGTGGATGGGTCCGGTTGTGACCGGGATTCGCCGCCGCCATGTCCTGCCATAAGGTGTTTTTCGTGTTCATGACCGTGGCAGTATATGCATAGCAGTTCCCAGTTACTTCCATCCGGCGGGTTGTTGTCGTGATTATGGTCCTTGTGATGGACGGTTAATTCCCGCAGGCGCGATCCCTTGAACTCCCTTCCGCAACTGGCGCATATATGAGGAAGCTTGGCCAGTGCCCGCTCGCGATATCCTTTTCTTCTTTCTTGCGCGTCGCGGCGCAGTTCAGACAGTACACGATCCCGCTGGGCCGGATCCATGGGTTTCTTCTTGCGGTTGATCGACATATGCCCGAAAATTAGCCCAATTTCAGGGGTTCCTCAAGGTTTTAGACATCACATTTAGGGGATATTTAATCCCTGTGAGGGAATGGTTGCTAAAATGAGGAGTAAATATATGTTGAATTACTGTGAGAATCAGTCTAGTTTTCGGCCCTGATTACGCCATATGTGCCGTTTTTGGCGCAGAGACTATTTTACAGAGGATTCTATGAAAGCAGAAATTCATCCCAAGTATGGGGAATCAACTATTACCTGCGCGTGTGGAAATGTGATTCATACACGTTCAACCGTTAAGGAAATGCATGTTAACACATGTTCGGCGTGTCATCCTTTCTTTACGGGCAAAGCCAAGTATATAGATACGGAAGGCCGCGTGGAGCGGTTCCGCCGTAAATACGGCCAAAGCAAGTAGGTTTGCCTAACAAGCACGGGCTGATAAAAGTTTCCAGCCCGGTATGTTTACCTCTTGGGATCCGTTGAAATTCCCTCACGTAAGGTTTTGGAGCGACTTGACCGGCAACGCTCTTCACTGGATCCGTTTGTGATTGATCCTACCTACATAGAAAAACTTCGAGACCGTCTTTCTGAACTTGAGGAGGAAATGGCGGTTCCTGATACAGCTGTACAACCGTCGAAATCTCGAAGGTTGCTTTCGGAGCATGCCAGAATTCGCAGGATACTTGACCTTGCCGATCACTACTTCAAACTTCTTAGAGAACGGGATGAAAGCAGGGAAATTGCGGAATCAACGGATGCGGACAATGAACTGCGCGAGATGGCGCATTCCGAGTCATCGGACATCGAAAGGAGGTTGCCGGACGCAGAGCGTAACCTGAAATCGGCGCTTCTGCCTGATGATCCTGATGAGGGCAGGAATGTCATAATGGAGATCCGGGCAGGTACAGGAGGCGAAGAGGCGGGTCTTTTCGCTGGTGATTTGTATCGTATGTACACCCGATACTCTGAATCGCGCGGATGGAAGGTCGGAATAATTGATGCAAGCAGTTCTGCGCGCGGCGGTTTCAAGGAAATGATATGCTCGATTGAAGGGGAAAATGTCTATGGGGCGCTCAGGTACGAAAGCGGCGGACATCGCGTTCAACGTGTTCCGGAAACAGAGGCTGGCGGACGAATACACACTTCGGCTGCAACAATAGCGGTGCTTCCGGAAGCCGAAGAATTGGACGAGATCCAGATAAAGCCGGAGGAATTGCGTGTAGATGTGTTTCGATCTTCCGGGCCGGGTGGCCAGAGTGTTAATACCACGGATTCCGCCGTAAGAGTTACTCACCTGCCGAGCGGAATGGTTGTCCAGTGTCAGGACGAAAAATCACAGCACAGAAACAGGGAAAAAGCAATGAGGGTTCTTCGAGCGAGGCTGCTGGACCATTTTCGCGCCGAGGAGGCTGAACGGGAAGCGGGTATACGCCGCTCATTGATAGGTTCAGGTGATAGAAGCCAGCGTATTCGGACGTACAATTTCCCTCAGAACCGCGTAACCGATCATCGCATCAACCTTACGCTGTATAATTTGGACCGGATAATTGAAGGTGATCTTGACGAGTTGCTCAATGCACTTCGGGAGCATGATTTGGAGCTCAGAATGCAAAAAGAGATGTCAACGAATTGAGGTGTTTGACTCGTCAGCTTGTTTTGAAGGGTTGTTTGCTCATGGTTCTGTGGGTTGGTAGCCGGCTCAATTCCTTATCCGCGTTAAGGCCGGACCCTTACATGAATTGTCATTGCAGAAAGTTGGAGGGGAATGGATGGTATTGGCGTCATTTAGAAGAAGCCGGGCCAGCCAGGTCAAGGTTCGTTGATCATGATTTCAGACACTGCCCGTAAAGAGATGAAGCTGCCGTCAAGGTTTGGAGAAGCAGTTGTTGCGGCTCGCAATATACTTGTGGATGCAGGTGTTGCCGATCCAAGTGTGACAACCGAATGGCTGTTTACCCATGTGGTCGGCTGTTCAAGAGCGGAATTTGTCCTGAGACAAGAGGATCTCCTCGTTTTTCATGATATTCAATGGATTGCGCATGCACTTGAACGGTTGGTACGGCATGAGCCCCTGCAGTATGTCCTTGGTGAAATGGAGTTCATGGACCTGTCATTGAAGGTTGATGCGCGCGCATTGATTCCACGTCCGGAGACCGAGGAATTGGTTTCATTGGTAATGGAGGACCATGAAATCCGGAGGATGGAATCGCCGGTCGTCGCTGACATCGGCACCGGGTGCGGGTGCATAGTACTTGCTATGGCCGCGGCGCGGCCTGATGGAAGGTATATCGCTACTGATCTCAGCGCTGAGGCATTGGAACTTGCCCGTGAAAATGCGGTGATTCACGGATTGGAATCGGTAATAGATTGGAGAAACACAGATCTTCTGGAAGGGTTGCAGGATTTGTCTCTGGACGCAGTAGTTTCGAATCCGCCTTATATTTCGACAGCGTCTTATTGGCAGCTTGAGCCGCATATCAGGGAGTATGAGCCAAGGATGGCTTTGGATGCAGGTGAAAGCGGTTTGGAGACAGCCTGCCGGCTTATTGGCGGAGCATATCGGGCTCTCAAAATGTCAGGAAGGATTTATATTGAGATAGGGGCTGATCAGGGTGAGAGTATGAAAGATGCCCTGGAGGATAAAGGGTTTTCGCAGGTCGAGATTATACGGGATCTTGGAGGTCTCGACCGTTTTATCAGGGCTGTGAAGTGAGGTTGAGAATACATGTTTGATCTATTGACAGGATCGCTTCAGAAGATATTCAAGAATATTCGGGGATACGGAAAGCTTTCCGAGAAAAACATTCAGGAGGCTTTGCGTGAAGTTCGTCTGGCTCTCCTGGAAGCGGATGTTAATTATCAGGTCGCCAAGGATTTCATTGGCCGGGTTAAAGAAAAGTGCATGGGAGAGGATGTACTGGGCAGTATTACGCCGGGGCAGCAGGTCATCAAGCGGGTCCACGAGGAGATGGTGCATCTTCTAGGCGATGAACGCAGGGATTTCGACTTATCGGGCAGACCTGCCGGGGTGATGTTGCTTGGTTTGCACGGGTCCGGAAAGACGACGACTTCCGGGAAACTCGCCATGCGCTGGAAGAATGAGGGCAGGAAAGTAATCCTGGTAGCTTGTGATATCCGGCGTCCGGCAGCGGTGGAGCAGTTGCGAATAATCGGCGGGCAATCGGGGGTTGAAGTGCTTGAACCGGAAAGCGGGGATACGGTACCGGAGCTTGGTGCAAGGGCCA
>SLRP01000112.1 GCA_007130845.1 Kiritimatiellia bacterium
ATCTCATTTATCCGCGCCGATGTCATGGATGCGGAGGTGTGGTTGGACGTGAATCCCGGTACTTCTGCTGGGATTGCCTTGCGGGCATCGCGTATGTGGAGTCTCCATTCTGTTCAAGGTGCGGCGATCCTGTCCCCGGTAGAATTGATCATGATTACATCTGTTATCAGTGTTCAAGGATCCGGGTATATTTTGATCTGGCCCGCTCCGCCGTTAGGTATGAGGGTTTTGTTGGCGATGCTCTCCGGGATTTGAAATATAACGGCGCTGTATGGTTGAGCCCGGATCTGGGGCGATTATTGCATGCCGCCGCGGTAACGCATTACAACTTGTTGGAGATCGACGCATTATGCTATGTTCCGATGAGTTCGAAGCATCAAAGAGAGAGGGGTTATAATCAGGCTCAATTGCTTGCTGTAGCCTTGTCCCGAATCATGCGCAAGCCGGTTCGCGGAATGGGAATGAGGCGCATGTTCATGACCGAAAGCCAGACAGGGCTGAATGCCGCCAAGCGCATGAATAATGTGAAAGGCGCTTTTTCGTCCAGATATGAACGAGGTTCTTCAACTATCATGGGCCGCCACGGACTATGTGAGGGGTTGAATATATTATTAATCGATGATGTAATGACAACCGGCGCGACAGTAAATGAATGTGCGCGTGTGTTGAAGCGCGCCGGTGCGAACTGTGTATATGTTCTGACGGTGGCCCGCGGATGAGGAGGAGAATTTCGGATGGCATTATTCGGAAGAAGAAATTACTCGACTGTAAAGGTGAAAAAGAGGGACATTCCGGCCGGCATGTGGCTGAAATGTCCTGCCTGTAATGAGATTATGGACACCACCATACTTTCACAGGCCCTGTGGGTGTGTCCGAAGTGCTCGTATCATTTCCAGGTTACACGTGATGATCGACTGGCCATGCTCGTCGAGGCTGGAACTTTCGAGGAATGGGACAGGGAATTTTACAGCGTGGATGCACTCGGTTTTACAGGAGTGGCCTCCTACACTGCAAAGCTCGAGGAAAATATACAGAAGACCGGTTGCAAGGATGCTGTTATGTGCGGCCGCGGCCGCATGGGAACCCATGATGTAGCTTTGGCCATCATGGATTTCAAATTCCTTGGAGCAAGCATGGGATCGGTGGTTGGTGAAAAAATCACCAGGCTTATTGAACGAGCTATCGAGCAAGACCTTCCAGTTGTTATTTGCTGCGCTTCCGGCGGAGCCAGGATGTATGAAGGGCTGTTCAGTCTGATGCAGATGGCCAAGACCAGTGGAGCCTTGGCCAAGTTGCACCAGCGGGGTTTACCGTACATTTCACTTCTAACTCATCCAACGATGGCCGGGGTTATGGCCAGCTACGCGACACTTGGCGATGTTATTCTTGCAGAACCTGGGGCTCTAATCGGTTTTGCGGGGCCAAGGGTCATCAAGGAGACAACCCAGCAGGATCTGCCCGAAGGTTTTCAGCGCAGTGAATTTCTGCTGAAACACGGGCTTGTGGACAAGGTTGTTCCGCGCAAGGAGTTGAGGGAGACGATCATTCAACTGCTTGATTTCATGATGTCGGATAATTCCGGAACCGTCCGGGCGGACAGCGGGTAGGAAGGAATCGTTCGCGTGTCCTCCACAAATGAATCCGAACTGCAACTGGCTATAGATCGGCTGTTTACACGCACGGTTCACGGTATCAAACCCGAAATAAAGGTTATTCGTGCCTTGCTGGAACGGATGGGAAATCCCGAGTCAGCGTTTCCTTCCATTCATGTCGCGGGAACGAACGGAAAAGGTACGGTATGCGCCATGCTCGAGTCCATACTTCGTTCCGCAGGTCTAAAGACCGGCCTGTACACATCTCCACACCTTGTTGATTTCAATGAGCGGATACGGGTCTCAGGCCGTTGTATATCGGATACAGATCTGATCGAACTAATATATTCCACGAGTTCCATAGCCGATGAACTGGCAGGGAAGGGCAAGACAAGACAGGCAACTTTTTTTGAGTTATCTACTGCCATGGCTTTTGAGCACTTCCGACGGAAGCAGGTAGATATCGCGATTATTGAGACCGGAATGGGCGGGCTCTGGGATGCAACCAATGTGATTGATCCCCTTTTATCCGTAATAACAGGGATAAACATTGATCATACCCGATTTCTCGGAAATGACATATTGTCGATCGCGAGGGAAAAAGCCGGTATAATCAAACCCCTGAAACCGGTTGTGTGCGGATCCCTTTCAGAGGAGGTGGCCGGTGTAATTCAATTGGAAGCCGATTCCAGGAAATCACCGGTAATAATTGCTTCGGATTCAATTTCGGTTAGCCGTTCCGGTCATGGCAGGGATGGCCAGAAAATTCATATTGAAGGGCAGAATGCGTCTTACGGCTCCATTAACCTGGGATTTATAGGCGATTTTCAGTTGAATAACTGTGCGTTGGCCGTGGCTGCAATAGAGGCCTTGGGCTCCGTCTATTCCGCCGAAATAGACGCAAAGGCGGTAAAGGATGGTTTGTCGTCCTGCAGATGGCCGGCCCGCTGCCAGATCATTGAAAATGATCCATTGGTAATTCTCGATTCCGCACATAATCCTAATGGAGCCGACGCCTTGGCAGAGGTGTTGCACACAATTGTCCCGAACGCTAAAGTCGGGATGATAGTTGGTTTTGTTTATGATAAGGATGCCGTCGGCTTCATGAGGCGATTGGCCGGCACTATCAGCAGGTGTTGGGTGGTTCCTGTTGACAACGAGAGGGCGATGTCTGTCGAAGAGATGGAATCCGCCTGCAGGACAGCCGGTGTATGCCCCAATGTCGGGTTAATGGATCAGGTTTGGAATGATGCCGTTAACTGGGCCGGGGAAGATGATGGTATACTTTGCATCGCGGGTTCCATTTATCTGGCCGGGTCCGTCCTTCGGCGTAAATGGGGCCCCGGCGGTCTGTGCCGGTGGTTTGCCGGGGAATAATGAAGGAAGGGGTTTTATTTGAAAGTGGCTTTGGCATGCGGTGGCACCGGTGGACATGTTTTTCCCGGTTTGGCGACAGCCCATGTCCTGCGTTCAAGATCGTGCGATGTTGATCTGTGGCTGACGGGAAAGGACATAGAAAAAACTGCAGTGGGTGATTGGAACGGTGCCATCGTGGCCGTTCCGGCAGAGGGTTTTGCAAACGGTGTTTCCGTGAAGTCGCTCAGGGCTGCCTGGCAGATAATCAAGGCAGGGCGCAAATGTACCAGGATAATGCGGACGAATAAACCCGACGTGTTGCTTGCGATGGGCAGCTATGCCTCGGTAGGCCCTGTTATTGCCGCATTGCGTCTGAAGGTTCCATATGTCCTGCACGAGGCGAATGTTCTGCCCGGGCGCGCCGTATCCCTGTTTTCCAGGCGGGCGGCGGCAATTGCGGGTTCATTTGAGGAAACCCGTCATTATCTATCCGGCCGCCGACTGATTATCACAGGCATGCCCTTGAGGCGGAATCTTGAATGTGAAGGGAATTACAGAGGGATCGACCTTCCGGATCCGGATGCATTCACCCTCATGGTCACCGGCGGGAGTCGAGGCGCGCACAGGTTGAATGAAATGGTTTCCGAGGCGGTGGTAGCCATTCACCGGCGGGGTCGTCGAATACAGGTAATCCACCTTTCAGGGGTTGATGATGAAGGTATGGTCAGGAGGCGATATGAAAAGAATGCTGTTCCACATGTCGTGTACGCTTTTGTACATGAAATGGGCGCGCTTTATTCCTCAACGGATCTTGCCATATGCCGTGCCGGAGCGTCGACTTGCGCAGAGTTGACCTCGTTCGGGGTTCCTGCCCTTTTGGTTCCATATCCCTATGCCGCACATGATCATCAGACCGCAAACGCACGCGCACTTGAGAAGTCTGGAGCGGCCGACGTGGCCCCGGAAAAGGATCTCAGCGCGGCATGGCTGGTAGATTATATCACCGGGAGCATGGACAATCCGAAACGCCTTGCCAGGATCAGTGCCGCTCTCAAATCACGGTCAAGCGCCAATGCGGCAGAACGGCTGGCGGATCTCATTGAAAAAGTAGCCATGGGGTCAGATGCAATCACTGGCTCATCCTTGAATGATGAAGTCTGAATCTCTCAATTCGCTTATTCGGAGCGGAACCGGCCATATCCACCTGATAGGTATTGGCGGGTTCGGCATGGCTGGTCTGGCCATACTTTTGAGGGACAGAGGTTTCAAGGTTACGGGATGCGATCTTCTGGAAAGCCGGTTCACAAGGACACTTCAATCCTCCGGTATTGAAGTATCCATTGGACATGATATCTCGCACATTGGGTCTGCTTTGGCGGGGGTAGTGCGCAGCACGGCTGTGCCTTCCAGTAATACTGAAGTCCGGGCGGCCGGGGATTGTGGAGTCCCCGTTTACAGGAGGGGCGAAGTATTGGCTGGTATGATTAAGGGGCGAAGTTCCGTGGCTGTAAGCGGTACCCACGGCAAGACGACCACGTCGGCGATGATTGCGCAAACGCTCTGCAATGCCGGGCTGGCTCCCGATTACTATGTGGGGGGGGAATCAGATGTGCTTGGCGGTATCGCAGCGCGGGGACGCGGCAACCTGATCGTGCTGGAAGCTGATGAAAGCGACGGAACCCTTTCTTTATATGAACCTGATATCTCCGTTGTCACAGGAATAGATTACGATCACATGGAACACTTTTATAACGAAGAGGATTTCATCGAATCATTTGTCCGTTTTACAAAGCAGACGAGGGATTGCGTTTACTATTGCGGCGATGATCCCGTGGCGGAACGCGTGTGTTCTCCGAGCGGGATAACATATGGATTAAGCCCTGAGAATGTCTATCATGCCCGCGATCTCATGGAAAAGGCGCGGACAAGTTCATTCTCGCTTTACAGGGGTGAAATGAGAGTTGGAGAAATACATTTGTCGGTATCCGGAAGGCATAATGTATTAAATGCACTTGCGGCATGTGCGGTATGTCATGATCTTGGGCTTTCCGTTGAAGCGATATCTGAAGGGCTGGCCCGTTTTGAGCCGGTACGCCGCCGTTTTGAACGAATCGGAACATGCGGCGGAGTTGAAGTGTATTCGGATTATGCTCATCACCCGGCGGAAATACGGGCGGTAATCGACTCTGCGCGTCGTTTAAACGCGCGTCGTGTAATTGCGGTTTTCCAGCCGCATCGATATACGCGTACCCTCGCGCTGGGAAGTGATTTCCCTCCCGCATTTGATGGAGTTGATGAACTTATTCTTCTTCCGGTTTACGCGGCTTCCGAAAGTCCGATCAAAGGAGGAACATCGGAGGATTTATTCAGGCATTTCATCGAATACGGGTATGAATCCGTCAAGTTGACATCATCACTGGAGGAGGCGCGGGTTGAAGCCGGGAAGAGGATTAATGAAGGTGACCTTCTGCTGGTTATTGGAGCAGGGGATGTTGATCTTATTGCCGATTGGGTTGTGGATGATCAAATCGGAGGTCCTGCTTCATGAGTCATGTGTCATCTGAACCGTTTAAGAGTGTCGGGGTATTGATGGGCGGTTTTTCAGCGGAACGTGAAATATCTCTTCGTTCAGGGGCGGCAATAGCCGCTGGTCTGAGGGTAAAGGGCTACAATGTTGTTGAAATAGATGTCCGTCATGATAAGCCTGCCCTTCCTGACGGACTGGATGCCGTGTTCATTGCCCTGCATGGGGAATTCGGCGAGGACGGGGGTGTGCAGGAGTATTTGGACAGAATAGGCTTGCCGTATACGGGATCGGATTCCGGCTCAAGCCGCAAAGCCTTTGACAAGGCAGTGAGCAAGAAGATCTTTGTTGATGAGGGTATACCCACTCCTGCCTACGAGGTTATTTCGCGGGCAAGGGATCTTACCTTGCCGTTCCCCCTGGTAATAAAGCCTGTCAGACAGGGTTCGAGTATAGGGCTTCATCAGGTTGGGAGCAATTCAGAATGG
>SLRP01000043.1 GCA_007130845.1 Kiritimatiellia bacterium
GATCATGCGCCGAATTGAGAGTTTTACCGGACCGATTGACTGGCGAATGCCGCAGAGCCATGCAATTTACTGGGCATGGAAAGGACTGCAGCACGCAAGGGGCTTCGAGGAGGTTATGCTGGACCGTATGATATTCCACGGCCTGGCGGATTCATTCCGACAAGGGGGCTTTTTCCACGATCCGGATGAAGATATCTTCATTCCAGTGCCCAATCCAGACATCCTTCCGTACGTGATGCGGGCCTATCAAAACGACCTTGAGGAATACGATGACGATGCAATGCTGGCGGGATACCTCAACTTCCTTAATCATGCCCTGATCATTATGTACACTTACAATCGCACCGAGGAGGCACGGCGAGTTTTCGAGGAAATAGATTCACGGTATCCACATGAAACCAAAGACCGGGAACTCGATACGTATGTAGTGGATGTCTTCACTGACAGGATTGAAAACATAGGCGAGAGGGAAGCCCTCTCATTTGTGAAAGGCGCATTCCACCAGAGTTTGTTCTGGGCCGCCATGGGCGACGAAGAACAGGCCGATGGCTATGACAGGCTTGCACGAAGAATCTGGCAGGCATATATGGAACCTAGAATGAATGACGAAGCATGGCTCGAACGCTCCGGGCTTCCGCCTGTTTCAACCATACGAAGAATGGTCCGCGAGCAGATAGAAAACAACAATGTGATCATGAGAGAACCGGATCGCATGATTGGTGAATAGAAATTGCAGTTTCCCGCAATTATTGGGAACCGCAGGAAATCAGGACGCAAACCAGTCCACCGTGCGTTTCAGGCCTTCATCGAAAGGAACCGATGGTTTCCAGTCAAGGAGCCGCTTTGCCAGTTCGCTGTCGGCCTGCGAATCGCGGACGTCACCCTCGCGCGGCGGAGCATGAACAGGCTCCGCTTTCGAACCCATCAAGTCGGCAATCCGGCGCGCAAGCTCGTTGATCGACGTCCTGTAACCCCACGCGACATTGAAGACCTTACCGGCAGCCTCGTCAGAGGCATTCATACAGCAGATATTTCCCGCAACTACATCGTCTATATAGGTAAAATCCCTTGTCTGTTCGCCATCACCGAATATAACGGGCGGTCGGTTGTTCCTGAATGCATCCACGAATAGAGGGATAACAGCGGCATACTGGGACGCGGGATCCTGGCGTGGACCGAACACGTTGAAGTACCGAAGGGAAAAGGTCTTTAAACCGTAAAGATTGTGAAATATCCTGGCGTAATGTTCTCCGGCCAGTTTCGATAATGCATATGGCGAAAGCGGCGTGGGAGTCATGTCTTCACGCTTGGGAAGAACGGGCGTGTCCCCATATACAGAGGAGGATGACGAAAACACAATACGCTCTACACCTGCGTCACGCGCGTGTACCAGCAGGTTGAGGGTCCCCGTTATATTAACGTCATGGGTTGAAACCGGGTCTTCTACCGACCTGACAACGGAAGGCAGGGCTCCAACGTGAAAGACATGGCTGACGCCTCCAACACCACGCTTCAATACATCAGGATCCCTGAAATCACCTTCCAGCAGGACTATGTCTGACGCGATATCCGCAAGGTTTTCACGCCTGCCTGTGGAAAAATTATCCAGGACGCGTACGCTGTGGCCCAGATTCAAAAGTCCACGCACTAGATTCGATCCTATGAATCCTGCGCCTCCAGTAACAAGACATTCAGACATGAATAAACCCTTTCCTTTTATTACCCCCTGCATTCCGCAAGATTATCGCCCAAGCTGGAGTTCGGAACCCGGAAACGCCAGCAGCCAAACCTGGCCGAAAACACGAACTTCGTCGTCGCGTTCGCGAATCCCTATGCCCACTCCTGTGCAGTTGAAGCGCCGCTCCACCATGTAGGAATGCTCTTCCAGATCGTTTTCGTCGATATCATACCGCCAGTGCATGTGAAACGACCATTTCTGCTCCGGGAAAAGAGACAGCTCCCCCATCAACAATTGTCTTCTGTCCCGGTCAAAACGGTATTCGAGAGCCAGTGTGCTCCTGTCTTCGCGAATGAACGCCATCTGGGTGTTGAACCTGGCAATCTCAGTTTCGTACCAGTCATATTCTCCGTCGAAATTTATCCGCACCCAGTCGGCAAGCCGCAATCTTGCATCGAAAAACAGATTTGCAAAATCCCGTTCGTCGCGTTCCGGCTCGATACGAAATATTGTAAAGGTGTCCAAGTCTATCATATCATGAACCCTGTCCCTGCGCCTGGTCTGCAGCTTATTGCGGGCTCCGAAAAGTATCTGGTGCTGTTTGTCCAGCCGGTCTATCCCATCAAACTGAAACAGGTCCCGGGGCCTCATATTTGGACGTGGAACATAACTGTAACGCGCGTACGGCTCAGCTATATGCCGCAACCCTTTTCCAAGATAATTGCGTTCCTCGGTCAAGACCTTGAAGGCCTTATATGATGTTTCCACCCCTAATTCATAAATGTTCCGAATGTTCGCCGGCCCCGACCGATCCACCGTGGTTATCTCCTCTTCCTCGACAGTCTCACCATCTTCGGTAACGGTCTCAACCACGTTGGTTACCGTCCTGGTATCCCTGGTTCTGGAGTAGTACGTACTGCGCAGCCCTACGTTGGGAGTTACATTGAGAAACCCGAAATGCCTTGTCGGATAATATATGCGGTTCAGTGAATCCAGCCTTACCGTGTCGAAATCATCCCTGTCCGCCCCTTTTGGGAAAACACGCTCCAGATATACCGCGCTGTGATTGCCTTCATAGTACAAGGGTGAATCTCCGATCTGCTGACGGCTTATATCCAGCGACGCCTCCGGCAGACGATTGACGTTTTCGTAGAAATCGTTCAGACGCATGTTCAACAGCAGGCTGGCGGTATATTGATCTCCGCGTCTTACCAGTGTAACACGGTTTTCAGGCTGGGCTGCGGAGTGAAACTCATCCTCAAAAAAATCCTCCTGAACGAATGGATCGCTTAGATAATTCAGTTCAGCCATCAGCATATCGCGTTCACCAAGGACCTGAGTATGCGACAAACCCAGACGATAACGATCATTGTCTATAAGACCATCCCTTATCCCGGCTTCTCTCTCGTCACGTATGGGTTTTTTATCGTCGGCATAATACAGGCGAATATCGCCCCGCGCGCTATCATCCGGAGTACGCCATCGAAAGTTCTGCCCATAACCAAAACCCCGTTTATGCCGATAATCCAGTTGCGTGTTTCCCCTGACGTGAGGCGTGATCTGATAGCGGTATCCTGTCAAAAGAAAGGCGCCCATTCTGCTGCTGTAACCGGGCATTATGTCGATGTTGGTTCTCTGCGCCATGTTTTTCCGATAGTACGGGGTATAAAAGATCGGCACTCCGTACTGATACACGACCACATGCCTGGCATGAATTGTTGTTCCGTCGGTTATGCGGGCTTCACGCGCGCGAATGACAAATTCACGCTCATCCTCTTCATCACAGGTCGTAAGGGTTACATTGCGGAGTTCATACTCTCCCTCGGCAGTCTGCTTGGAATCCTTGGCCCTGATGTGATAGGGATCGGAAAATGCCCGGAAATCTCCGAAATCTCCCTCGCGGGTCCGGAAATTATAATGCATTTCCTCGCCCGTCCAAAACTCGTCGCCGCGCTCAAACCTGACATTCCCGCGCGCATGAGCATCGTGGGTTTCGCTGTGAAATTCCACATAATCCGCAGTCAGTACATCATCGCCCTGCTGAATCACCACGTTTCCAATGCCCGTCATTACGCGGCGATCGGCATCATACTCCAGCCGGTCGGCATTAACTTCCATAGGACTTTCATCAGCGACAGGTTCCGGCGTGATCACTTGAATTTGCCGGGAAGTATCTTCCACACCGGAATACGCATCGATCCTAGCGAATCCATATATCACAAAAATAGCCAGCAAGCTGGACAGCCACCCCAAGCGCTTCATGAAATTCCTTCAGTCGTCCCGTTAAATGCTGCGCAAATTAGCACGATAAGACAACAACGCCAAGCCATATTGCCGGCACAATTTTGCACACCGATGCTATTGGTTGTTGCTGCAGGGATTGCTCGAACAATAATAGGAAACTGATCTCAGAGATGATACAGATCCCGTGTCAGGAACAGCAAAATCTTTGCAGGGCGCAAACGAATAAGCAAACGGCATTGTATCCCGATCAGCGCCGTCCGACCCTGCGCCTTCGCGAATGTCTCGATCCGGCCTTCTTTAGCAGCGATGTTCTGCGCGGCTTGGAGCCGGCGGAATAGCTCTGCTTTGCCGGACGTAAAGCCGGCATGCCGGATCTTCGGCTCAACATCTGGGATTTCATACGTGATAAGGCAGCCTGCACAACCGGATTAACGGCTTTTTCCATGTCCGCATGCTCACCGGCAGTTGATTCCGGCACAGCCTGTGTTTCAGACTTGGGTAAACAGGCCATTTCCGCCTTCATTCGTTTATTCTCTGCCTGAAGCATGTCCAGACGGTGTTGCAGTTGTTTCTCCCTTTCAGGCGCCATGCCGCGATCACCTTCAGAATGATCCGCACCCTTCACCCCACCGCTTTCCATCGCCTTGATTCTTTCCTTCAATGAATCATTTTCCAGCATCGCACGTTCGAGCCGCTCAGATTGATCCCTGAGCTTGTCTTCCAGCGCCGTCCGGTCTTTTTCCAGTTCTTTCAGCCGGTCCGCCTGTTGGTCTCTAACCCTTTCTACCTCCCGGACCCGTTTATGGAGCTCGTCTTCCACTGCCCTGACGGATCTATCATTCTCAACCGCCGCACGCGCTTCCTCCAATTCCTTCTCCAAGGCAAGGATTCTCTCCTCGCGCGCCTGCAATGTTTCATCCGTCTGCCGGGCTTTTCCCCTCTCCTCATCAAGTTCACGGCGGAGTTCCTCTATTGCCGGATCAGACACCGCTTGTTCCGCATGATCCTGAAGACCCGGGGACTCCCGTTCACCGCTCCGGTCTTCTTTACCCCCGGAGGATTCTGCTCCCTTCAGCCGCAATGCACTGAGATCCGATTCCGCGTTATCAAGCTCTTCTTCAAGGCGCGATTTCTCCTCCGTCAGCTCTTCGACTTCCTCCATCAGCTCGGCATTTTTTTCCGTAACCACGTTCAATTCAGCACGTAAACCATGTTCGGATTCTCTGTCCGATACCTCATCGCGTGCAGCCACTCCCGACATCGCGTCAATTCTAGCCATTAGGGAAGCCCGTTCGGCGGACAATGCCGGAAGGACAATTTCGTAGGCACGGAATTGTTCGCCGCTACTTCCATGAATTACAATGGCAGTGGGTGAAATTGATCCATCTCCAACCATGTCACACAGGGCAATCCTGTGAATAGGACCGTACTCCGTGCCGTCGGACAGACGAATGGTATAATCCATCTCCAACTCGGATAGCTCATACGCGGGGCCCCATTGCTGCTGATCCGTGGATACCTGGTCTTCCGGGGCCACCCGGCCGTCCATCGCCCATAAGCCCAGATTGGAAAGCGTTACCGGACCATAAACGCTGTTGTCCGGCTTCTTTAGATACCACATTGCTTCGTTCATGATCGACGATGCTACCACCGGATCGCCTTCCTGACAAGCAACGTATCAAAACAGCTTTGCGCGGCGGAATCCCTCCATGCGGAAGATATACAGGGTTGGAATTCAAGCTATAAGTCCTTTATATGTAACACGGATTGTGTAAGCTAATGGCTATGGAGGAGTATGAATAAGGCAGTCTTGATACAGCCGGGAACATTGCCGCCATTCTGGAATAGAAACGCCATATATTTTGCCAACCTGCTGTCTCTATTCTACGGAAATAACGGAGAAACGGACGAACTGGTGAAAATGGTCGGAGGACTGGAGTCGTATGGGGGCAGATTGCTCCCCATTATAAACCTCGTATTCAAGGGCGACAACCTACTGGTCCTGGAGAAAGA
>SLRP01000207.1 GCA_007130845.1 Kiritimatiellia bacterium
GCTGCTCAATGATTATCTCGGGGACATGACGGATATAATACTGGAAGAGGGGGGTACACTGGACAAGTATGAAGGCGACGCCATTATCGCTTTCTGGAATGCGCCGCTTGCTCAGGAGGATCATGAACTCAGGGCCTGCCGCGCTGCGTTAAGGTGTCAGCGAAAGCTTGCTGAGCGGAGATCTGAATTCACGAAGCGTGCTGGATCGGAGCTCAGGATGCGCATAGGGATCAATACCGGGGATGTCGTTGTGGGAAACATGGGGTCGCATAACCGGTTTGATTACACGGTGCTGGGAGATGCCGCCAATCTGGCCGCGCGGCTGGAAGGTGCAAACAAGGCGTTTGGCACCTTCACTATGATTGCCTGGGAAACATGGAAAGGCGCCGGTGAACAAATGTCGGGCCGTGAAATGGGAAGAATACGCGTGGTTGGCCGTAAAATGCCTGTAAGGGTGTTCGAACCGTTGTGTTTTAAAGATGAAGAACCCTCTGTGGATACAGCCAAATTCGAAGAGGGACTTAGGTTGTGCAATGAACGAAAATGGCAGGATGCCCTGGTTGTATTCAAGTCCTTGAAGAATGACCCCTTGTCGCAGACGTATGCCATGCGCATCATGTCATTGCTGGATGAGCCCGGAGAATCCTGGGATGGAATCTGGAACCTGTCGGAAAAATAAAGGGATTTGATATTAATCGCGAGGAATGTATGAAGTTCGTCCTGTCATCCTCATGCATATGATGACGGTTCGATATTTTCATGTATGATTCAAGGACAGGCGTCATTGCCCTATTGATTGCAGTCAGATTGGGAAACAGGCGTTGAAGAAACTGTAAAACCGATTCTATAAAGGATGCGGGATTTAAATGCATTTACTTCTCGGAGGCGTCAGAGGCGGGTCCCCCATTGCGGATACGGCATATTCCCGTTTCGGCGGTGATACCACGTCTCTGCTTGTCACCGGGGTTTGCGGGTCGCATGTGGTCGTGGACGGCGGAACCGGTTTAAGGGTTGTTTCGAATCGGCTTTCCAGTGAAAGGGAAAACAGGTCTCTGCTCATGCTTTTTACTCATTTTCATCATGACCATATCAACGGGTTGCCCGGCTTCAAGCAGATGTATGACCCGTTGTGGCAACTCGAGTTCTCATCGCGATCGCTGGGCGGGCACACAATACGCGGGGTGTTTGATATGCTGGTTGCTCCGCCAGTCTGGCCGCTGAGCATCAATGATTTGCCGGCTTCAACAACTTTCAGTGTGCTGGATGATCAGCGGATGAATTCGCCTAAAAAATTCGGCGGGCTTCACATACGCTGGTGCCCGGTTCATCATCCCGGCGGTTCCACCGCGTTTAGAATAGACGAGCCATCGTCAGGTTCTTCCGTTGTGATAGCCACGGACATTGAATGGGCCGAATCAACTGGCGGGGAAAAAAGAATGCTGGAATCCCTGTGCCGTACCCCGTCCGAACCGGACATTCTCGTGTTCGATGGAAAATATTCACGGGAGAATTACGAGTCCTGCCGCGGATGGGGGCACAGCACATGGGAAGAGGGGGTTGAAATTGCCCGGTCAAGTGGAGCAAGGCGATTGCTGATTACTCATCATTCATCGGAATACGACGACGATAAACTTGACCGTATGGATGAGCGCGTTAGAAAAACATGGCGAAACGCCGGGCTGGCGCGTCAGGGGGAGATTATTGATCTGTGATTACGAAACAAGTGCCACGCGGTGCAGTCTGAATATGTTACAGCCATCTTCATGCCGGGATAGGTGCAGCCCTCAATTCTATCGGTTCTTACTCTTTATTGAATCACTGTGCCCAAGGCTCTTGTGCGGAGCTATTCGGTTTCGGATCAGTTGTTTTAGTTCCTTGATGTCGGGGAAGCTGCCTGCGTTCTTGCGGGAGTAAATCACTTCGTCATTAAGCCGGATATCAAATAAGCCTCCTTTCCCTGGTTTGAGTGTTACCGATTCCAGCTCGGTTTCGAATGTTGTCAATAATTCCTGGGCCATCCACGCAGCGCGCAGCATCCATCTGCATCCGGCGCAGTATTCTATTTCAATTCTGGGCCGGTCAATCATCCTGATTGGTTTTTATATGGAGTTCAGGGTGCTTAGAGGCCACGAAACTGTTCTGGGGTACTGATTCGAGAAGAAAAACGTTGCCTCCTATTGTTGACCCGCGTCCGATTACCGTTTCTCCCCCGAGTATGGTCGCGTTGGCGTAGATAACGACATCGTCCTCAACCGTAGGGTGACGCTGTATGTGCTTTATCGGCCTGCCGAACTCATCCAGAGGGAAGCTCTTTGCTCCAAGGGTAACGCCCTGATATAATTTAACATTGTTCCCGATTCGGCATGTTTCGCCGATCACAACACCGGTCGCATGGTCAATGAACAAGCCGTGTCCAATCTGTGCCCCGGGATTGATATCCACGCCTGTTTTTGAATGAGTCCATTCACTCATGATTCTCGGCACGATGGGAACGTCGAGTTTGTAGAGTTCATGCGTCAAACGGTGTGATATGACTGCCAGCAAACCGGGATATGCCAGTTGGACTTCAGCGAAGGTCAGCGCGGCGGGGTCGCCCTCATATGCGGCCTTGATGTCTTCAATAATAAGTTTTCGGACGGATGGCAGGCGGTTATAGAAATTCCTCATGACCTCAAAGGAGGTTTCATGGGAATCCAAGGCGGATTTCGCCCCGTCCTGAATTGCTGCCGCTCCGATCCACCGGTAACGTATCGCCCGTTCTATCTCAGGACGGAGCAGACGCCAGGCATGGCTTAGCCTGCGCACCAGTATTATACCGAGCTCTTCAGCCTCAATAGGTCCCGTGGACATGCGGCCGGGAACCATCGCGTCAATCAGGATTGTAAGCCCTTCCACGATCTGTTTGGGATCAGGGCAGGAATCAAGTACGCCTTCGGGACTGTCGTCTCCCGAAAGGTTGTACATGGGCAAGAGTTCATTTACGGTCTTGCAGACGCATTGTTCAAGGTCGCTGACTCCGGATATGTTCTTGTCCTCTGGTTTCATGTATTGTTGTCCGTAAATAGTTTCATCCTTAAATTATCTTTTCAGCGTTAATGAATCAAGCACCCATGCTGTCGCGGTATTTTCCCCGGTGTGCCGGATGATTGACCGTGTTCAGCGCGCATGGTAGCATGGCGTGCAATTGACTTGAGGAGGGCGGAATCGGGGCGTAGCGCAGCCTGGTAGCGCGCTTGAATGGGGTTCAAGAGGTCGCGAGTTCAAATCTCGCCGCCCCGACTCCGCTCTTCTTTTAAACTGGTGGATGGCATGCAGGATATTCCGACATTTGGGGAAAGATTGGAAAATGTACGGGAGCGGATAGCCGGCGCATGCTCACGGGCAGGAAGAAATCCTGAAGAAGTTCAACTGGTCGCTGTGTCCAAGGGTTTCGGTCCGGAGGATGTACGGGAGGCGTATTCCCTGGGACTTGCTGCATTTGGTGAAAGCAAGGTTCAGGAAGCACGGGCCAAAATTCCCGAATGTCCGGAAGGCATAAGCTGGCATCTGATAGGACATCTTCAATCGAATAAAATAAAGCATGCCGTCCGGCTTTTCGATGTTGTTCACTCGGTGGATTCAATAAAACTCCTGGATCAACTGGATGAAGCCTGTGACGTCGCGGGGCGAATCATGCGCGTTTTCCTTGAAGTCAACGTGTCCGGCGAAAAGAGCAAGTTCGGGATGAATCCTGATCAGGCGGCAGAGGTTGTTGCGGCGGCATTGAATTGTTCCCGGCTGGAACCGGTTGGGTTGATGACGATGGCCCCCCTTGCCGACAAGCCGGAAAAGGCAAGGGGTTATTTCCGAAAACTCCGTGAGTTGCGCGATAAATGGAATAGTGATTTTGATGTTGCACTGAATGGGCTTTCGATGGGCATGACCAACGATTTCGAGGTGGCTATAGAGGAGGGGGCTACCTTGGTGCGTATAGGCACTGCGCTTTTTGACGGCAGTACATGATATGTGTTTGATAATCGCGGAGTCATGCCGCTTGTCCGGGCCGGCAGATGTTTCAGGCAGGGCGCCCGGATCATGACGCAAACTGGTATAAGCATGGATTGGCATGGATCTTAACAAGAAAGTTTTCACGTTCATAGGCGCAGGAAACATGGCTGAAGCGCTGGTTTCGAGCGTTATCGGTGCCGGCGTGTGCAGTCCTGAGAATCTGCGTGTAGCGGATGTAAAAACCGACCGTTTGGACCACTTCAGAGATGCCTTCTGTGTTACGACTCTGAATGACAACAGTGCCGCCGTGCGTGATGCGGATGTCGTGGTGCTAGCGGTTAAGCCCCAGATCATTGACGGGGTTATTGAAGGGATAAGAGACGATATCGACCACGCAGCATTGCTGATAAGCATAGCGGCGGGGATTCAAACGGTGCGCATTGAAGGCCTCATGGGCCGGGCATCCCGGGTTATACGCGTCATGCCCAACATGCCTGCCATGTCCGGATGCGGAGCTTCAGCGATATGTGCGGGTGCTCATGCGACTGCGGACGACGTTTCGATAGCGGAAACCATGCTGGGCTCTGCGGGAATTGTGGTTCGCGTGGACGAAGAGGATATGAACTCCGTAACCGCGTTAAGCGGAAGCGGTCCGGCCTACGTGTTTTATCTCATGGAGGCAATGCAGAAAGCCGCGGTGAAAATGGGTTTGGACCCGGATACCGCCTTTCGCCTCGTTGCGGCCACAGTGGAGGGGGCCGCGGTCACAATGAGGAAGTCCGGGCTTGATCCATCCGAATTGCGTGGACGTGTGACATCCCCCGGGGGAACCACTCATGCGGCGCTGAATGTTCTTGAGGAAAGGAATTTCCTTGAAGCGGTCATGGATGCAATGAAGGCTGCCCGTAGACGTTCTGAAGAACTGTCTGAATCATAATTCTGGATGTCCGGACCATATGAATGCCGAACGATACCGGAATGTCGGCAATAAGTCTCATGAGGGGCGCGTGAGAAATTTTATTATTCGATTTGTTCGTACCTCGGCTGTTCTACTCCTGATATTTTATGCGGCGATACTCTTGATATCCAGAACGGATGGTTTTCGCCACCTGGTGGAAGACCGGATCAGTGCCCGCACAAATTCCGAACTGCACCTGGGCGGGGTTCAGATCAATCCGCGTTTTGAAATGTTGATTCATGATATCAGGATGGCGGGTGCTCCGGATGATATTGCCGCTGATTTTCAAATCGACAGCGTTCGAACGAGCTTGTCCTTCCATCGGTTATTTTCGTCCGGAAACAGTTTTCCTGTTCTTGTGGAGATTTCCGGAGCGGATTTGATCTTTTCGCGGGATGAGAATGGCGGTTGGCTGCCGGCTTATTTTTCAGAAAGGTCAGGGTTTTTTGCAGATCTGGTTGGAGCTGGTGTTCGAGATATTATGGCAGGTTCGCCGGAGTCACAGGATAAGAGTAGCGGCGGTGAGACGGATTTGTTTGATATCCGTTACAGCGGCTTTTTTGGGGAAGAGTCCGGATTTTTGGCTCGTGATGTGCGTATTCGATGGAAAGAACAGGATGGAAGCCTTTTGGCGGAGCTTAGGGATATGAACTTTGATCTTACGCTTTTACGGGTTCCCGGCCGGAAAATACAGCATTGCCGGTTTAGTGCCGGATACGGGCTCATGGTTGATGGCAGGTCATTCCAGGATATGCGGATGGAGTTTATTTCAGCCGGTGGCCGCACAGTTATCCTGGATTTGAATTTGGAATGGCTGGACGATAAACAAATGAGTGTTGAATCGCCTGTAAGTGTTCAGGAAAAGCAGTCGAAGGGTGAACGCCTCATGTATGAGGATATTCGGAAAGAGTTGGAGGATGCCCTGCGCTGA